>JAFDAP010000379.1 GCA_019313765.1 Deltaproteobacteria bacterium
TTCTTTCTATTAATTTTTATAGTTAATACACATCACTGACTTTCAATACTATAGCGTTTAAGAAAATGATAGTGTAACCTTTTTGCATGTATTCTCTCTCATAGCGTAGCGCAGAGCTTTAGCCCTGCATCAAAATGGCAGAGCTAAAGCTCTGCGCTACGAAAAAAGGTTACACTCAAATGATTTTGTAGGGACGCTGCTTGCTGCGTCCCATTAGGAGCAGGCCAAGGCCTGCCCCTACCCAAAAGCATTTTCTTGAAAACTATATAACACCATATAACACTGAACCTTCACCCTAAAATACGGCTGCGGCCTCCGGCTCGTAGGGCCTACAGCTCGGAGCGAGGGTAGAGCCTACGCCTCGGAGAGTGGCCCGCCCTGCGATTGCATGGAGCAGGATCTTCAGAACTAATCCTGCGACTTTTTAATAAAAGTCGTCAAGAAATCGATCGGAATGGGGAACAGTGTCGTTGTATTACTCTCCGAAGATATCTCCTTCACGGTTTGCAAATATCTCAACTGCAAGGCCTCGGGATGTTTCGATATTATGGCGGCAGCCTCTACCAGGCGAGTCGCGGCCTGGTACTCACCTTCCGCATTAATTACCTTGGCCCGTCGTTCCCTCTCGGCCTCGGCCTGCCGGGCCATGGAACGCTGCATGTCCTCGGGCAGATCAATATGCTTTACCTCAACGGTCGTGACCTTTATACCCCATGGATCCGTGTGCTTGTCTAAGATGCCCTGCAACTGGGTATTGATCTTTTCCCTCTCTGCCAGAAGATCATCTAATTCCACCTGGCCGCACACGCTTCTCAAGGTGGTCTGGGCCAGTTGCGATGTGGCAAACAGGTAATTCTCCACCTCGATAGTGGCATTGGTGGGGTCCATAACCCGGAAGTAGATCACCGCATTTACCTTTATGGACACATTATCCCTTGTGATCACGTCCTGAGACGGCACGTCCATTGCCACGAGACGGAGGCTCACCTTGACCATCTTATCAATAATCGGGATGAGAATGATCAACCCGGGTCCCTTGGTCTTGATGACGCGGCCAAGACGAAAGATGACACCTCGCTCATACTCTTTCAAAATTTTGATGGCTGATGCTAAGAAAAACACAACCAGCACTATTGCTAAGATCCAGAACATTGACATATCCTCTCCCCCTTTTATTAAAATTCTCGGTTAGTAGCCTTCTTGACTCTTAAAACCAGGCCTTCAATACCCTCGACCTCCACGTTCTCACCCGGCTCCAGTTTTCCCTTAGCCCTTGCCCGCCAGTATTCGCCATGCACAAAAATCAGGCCTTCAGGTTCGATCAACTCTTTTACAACACCCACTTCTCCCAAAAGACCTTCGGAACCGCTCTTAGGTCTGGCCCGGTGGGCCCTGAATGCCAGGCTCGCCACCACAACAAAGAAACCGCCTATTAACAGGATTGTCGGCAACATCAGTTTCAAGGAGACCCCCACGTCCTCAAACAGCATAATAGACCCTATGGTCATGGAAATCAATCCGCCTATGGATAAGACGCCGTAACTCGTCACCTTTACCTCGGCAATAAAAAATATAATTGCCAAAGCAATCAGCAGGAGACCCGCGTAATTGACAGGGAGGGTCTGAAAGGCAAAAAAGGCAAGAATAAGGGATATGGCCCCGATCACACCCGGAAAGATGGCCCCCGGATGGGACATCTCAAAATAGAGCCCGGCCAGCCCGATCATCATGAGAATATAGGCGATGTTCGGGTCGCTGATGGTCTTGAGGACCCGGTCTCTGAATCCGGGCCGGAAATATGTCTTTTTCAGGTCCGCGGTCTTGAGAGTAACCTTGCCTGCGGGGAGATCAACTTCTCTCCCATCTATGGCCTGGAGCAGTTCGTCTATGTCCTTTGCGACCAAATCAACCACTTTGTTTTCGACTGCTTCTTCCGCTGTTATGGATACACTTTCACGGATTGCTTTTTCTACCCATTCCCCGTTTCTTCCTTTGTTTTCTGCAATTCCCCTGCCGTAGGATGCCATATCGTTAACAACTTTTTCCGACATGGTCTTATCAATGTCCTTGCCGCCTGCGGTCACCGGATGAGCGGCCCCGATGTTCGACCCCGGAGCCATGGCAGCGATGTGACCTGCTACCGTGATCATTACGCCTGCTGAGGCCGCGCCTGCCCCTGCGGGACCAACCCATACGACCACAGGGACTGGTGAATTTAATATGGCCTTGATAATAGTACGCATGGAAGAACCCAGCCCCCCGGGCGTATCAATACGAATAATGGAAAGTGCGGCACCCCGCTTTTTGGCCTCCTTAAGACCCCTTTCCACATACATGGCAGTGCCGGGGTTAATGGGACCTTCAAGCTCAATAATTATGACTTCATTGCCGGCCGTGGCGCTCTCCGGTGTCCCGGGAATGAACAAACCCAATAAACCAAGGCCAATGAGAACAAAACAGAACAGGAAGACAGATCTATACTTTGTCATTTTCTTTTGACCTCCAGGCCAAGATGTTTCATTATTTCTTGTATATCCTTCCACACATGGCCTTTTAGCTCGCGCTCCCGGGACGGATTCCTTTTAATATAGGCCGGGTGATAGGTAGGCATTACCGGGATATCCATGAATGAATGCCATTTACCTCTATCCTGCGTGATTTTGATCCCCTTTTCAAGGAGTTCCTGGCTGGATATCCTGCCAAGAGTACAAATAACCTCGGGTCGAATAATGCGGAGTTGCTGTTTTAAAAAGGGGAGACATGCCTCGATCTCATCTCTTTCAGGATCGCGATGTTCGGGCGGACGGCATTTTACCACGTTGCAGATATAAACATCCTCCCTGGTCAATCCCATTCCCTTTTCGATGATATCGGTCAACAGCTCTCCCGCTTCACCCACAAAGGGCCTTCCCACCCTGTCCTCGTCCCTGCCGGGCCCCTCGCCCACAAAGACCAGCCTGGCCCTGGGAGCCCCCTCCCCGAA
>JAFDAP010000380.1 GCA_019313765.1 Deltaproteobacteria bacterium
TTCCCCACCTGACCATGTCTCGATATATGAATTTAATTCTTTCCATCCCCGAAGATTGAAATATCCTACACAGAAATCTGCATGATCGGATAATTCAAGGGTCTCCTGGAGGGCTGGAAGAAGGCTTGCTTCTATGTTGTCAAAAATACGTGGCATAAAATACCCTTTTAAAATCGTCAGACGTACAAAACAGGGTAACCCAAAAAAACCCGAATCTCTCTTAGAGAAACGGGTTAAAGCCAATTAGTTCATAGTATCCTCCAAATGAGGTTGAAACCAAATATTCTGAAAACATAGAGAAAATTAACTAAAATTAGCTACTTAGTCAAGGAAAAGCAAAAGATAGATATCAGAAGGCAGAGGGCAGATGACAAGCGCCAGACGACAGCGGCTTAATATTTCCTTAAAGCCCCCGGCGTTAACTGTGCCGGTTCTTCAAGTATGTCGAGAAGGGTTTTGGCGCAGTAAACGCGGTCCCTTTTAGCGCCGCTCACTTCAGAAAGAATTGACAGTTCCTCCAGTTTCTTGATTGCACGTTGAGCAGTCGTAAAGGCTACGCTTAGCTGTTTCTCCGCCCTTTTAACGGTAATGTAAGGGTTTCCTGCAAGCATATCAAGCAACCGGAACGGCACTTTACTGGAGATACCCGCAAGGGCCGATCTCCACCCTGCAAGACATCCGTTGATCAGTTCTGCCCTGTTTAGTGCATCTTCGGACTGTCGTGCAACACCGTTTAAAAAGTAAACGAGCCAGGGTTCCCATTCATCCCGATTGGAAACTGCCAGCAACCTGTCGTAGTATTCCTGTCTCGTCGCTTCAAAAAACGCACTGAGGTAGAGCAAGGGGGTCGGAAGTATTAATCTCTCAATTAGAAAAAGAGTAATAATTAGCCGCCCGGCACGTCCGTTTCCATCGAGAAAAGGGTGAATGGCTTCAAACTGATAATGGGCCAGCGCCAGTTGAATCAGGGAAGGCAATGAACTGTCATGCAGAAACTTTTCCCATTCTCCGAGACATGCCATCATTTCTTGGGGCGGCGGTGGAACATATGCTGCATTGGACAGCGTGCACCCCGGCGTTCCGATCAAGTTTTGTGAACGTCGAAATTCACCCGGAGTTGCATGTCCGCCCCGAACCCCATGAAGAAGTTTTTCATGAAGTTCCAGTACGAGCCTTAATGAAAGGGGCAGGGTCTCAAGTCTTTCCATGCCGTATTCGAGAGCAACTACGTAATTGCCCACTTCACGGAGGTCGTCCGGGCTTCGCTCGACCACTGCGCCTACCTCGGCAGCCAGCAATTCACTAAGTGTTGCCTGGGTGCCCTCGATTCTGCTTGAAAGTACGGCCTCACGGCGAATAAAGGGCCGCATGAGCAAATGGGGATTTGAAAGCCCCCGGCCCTCGCCCGCAAGCCGGCCAAGGAGGTAATCAGCATCTGAAAGGGAACTCACCAGTTCCGGTGTCCAAGAGAATTCCGGTGGTAGCGGATTGGGCACGAAGGCAGTATACCCCTGAGGACACATGACTTTCCTTCCAGAGGCTTTTCCGGCAATTTTGTGCTTTGATTTCATTTACTACCAATCCTCCCGCTCATTTTCGGCATTGAAAACAATAATGTGTGTTATTTTCAAAACCATATCAATATGAAAATAAGCTGTCAAGGCAGTATTAACCCCTATTGCCCACAAATTGCCCGGACTGATATACCAAAAAAGAAAATCCCAGGGCTCTGACTGTGAGAATTTTTGCATGTTCGCCAAAGCCGCGCAGAATGAGGGTAGACAGCGTTGGTCAAGAACAATATATCAATAGGGTAATGTCAATTAAAAAAAACTTAGAGAAAATTAACTAAAATTAGCTATTTAGTCAAGAAAAACACAACGCTTTTGAGCGTTGGTCAATGGGACAAGGACCGCTTCGCTTGAGGGCAAAGGCAATTCGCACTCAAAATTCAACCAGGAGATCATCTATAAATTTAACATACACTTTTGACAGATACGGTCAAACAATAGGGGGTTTTTTGTGAACAAGACAGGGAAATTAAATTGATATAAGGAGTAATATGTATGTTTGGGATCGGTCCACGCTAAGTGGCAGGTATTGTAGAATATTCCAAGGCCCGACACCATCAGCATCAGCAATATCGAAGGGAAGTTTCGACATGCAGAGCATTTTTTTCTTGACAGGAAAATCCACAATGTGGCACTATAGCTACCACAATGTGGTATTAACAGCCAAGTGTTTTTTCGGCCCACCCGAATTTTTTTGGAGGAAATTGTGGACAGTAAAGAGTTCTTATCCTTCCGCAAAAAACTGAATAGGACTCAAAAACAGATGGCCCAGTTACTTGGGACCTCCATAAAGGCCATTCACAGTTACGAGCAGGGATGGCGCACAATCCCGGTTCATGTGGAGAGACAGGTCTATTTCCTGATTTCCAGGATGAGGGCGGCCGATGGGGGACAAAAGCCTTGCTGGGTTGCTAAAAAGTGCACTTTTGAGCGTAAGACCCGATGTCCGGCCTGGGAGTTTCAAGTAGGAGATCTTTGCTGGTTTATTAACGGCACTATCTGCGAGGGTTCGGCTCAAAAGGACTGGCGGAAAAAGATGGAGATATGCAGGACTTGCGAGGTTTTTTCTTCATTAATTGTAACATGTTAACGTCTTGAAAAAAATCTGACAGGATAACAGGATAAACACGATTCAGTTTCGAGGGAATAAACAAAGTTAAAATTCACCTTAGTTATCCTGTAAATCATAGAAAAATCACAACCCTGGCCCAGACCTGACTTGAAATGGTTTGAATTGCATAAATAATGCCTCCGAAATAACACAGTACTAACAGCGTATTTCAGGCAAATCGCACCAGGGCGGGCCTGAGAAAGGCGTATGATTGAGATATGAAGAATTAACTGAGAAAATTAATTTGCGACCTAATGGGTTATGGTTTCTGCCTTTTGGTTTAATCAAAAGAATTC
>JAFDAP010000381.1 GCA_019313765.1 Deltaproteobacteria bacterium
CCGGACCTGTTCCCGGACACGCGCCAGATCCTTCACGATATAGTCGATCTCTTCCCGCAAGTGCGGGGCAATCAGAAGCCTGTATTTTTCCTGGTAAATGGCATTGTCCAGCCTTCTGATCAAATCCTCGCCACACTCATCATTCATGATCACGACGATATCCATGTCCGACCCGTTAACTAATTTTCCGGTACTTCTCTCCGGCCGGGGCACATCATGGGCCATGTTATAGACAATATCTCCCGCGATGATAAAACAGGCATCGTCATTCAGGGGCCGTTCGGTCTCAAGCCTGCTTGAGAGGCCCGATATAACACGAAACGCTAATTCGAGCTTACCTCTGCTGACCTCCTCAATATGGGAAGCCACGCCCCGGCTCCTTTTCTCCAATGAATCCGAATCCCCGGAAAGACCCACAACAGAATAAGTCAAAAATTCCCTCAATATGGATGGGGAAAGACGGGCAAAACCCTTAAGCCTGCGATCCAGCCTGAGATAGCGAGTCCCTGCCGTTCGTATAGCGAGGTCCTGGGAAAGCTTGCAGGTTCGCCACAGGATCAGGCCGTCACCGCCCACCGCCTCCCATATCTCCGCACCGGTCAGAGGCCCGTTTTCCTCGATGAGACTGATGATTTTCTTTTCCATTTAGTAAGAATACTGGCCCAAAGGACCAGACTTTGTTTATCCCCACAGCGGATTAGCTTTGTTGGAATTTCATTGACTTATTGAAATTCCAAATAACAAATTACAAATAACAAACAAATTACAATGACCAAAATTCAAAACAACAAACAGGAAAAATATGAACGTCGAAGGCGTACCATAGTTCGACGTTGGACGTTCGTTTTTTAATCCGGTTTTGGTCATTGAATATTGGAATTTGAGATTTATTTGGAATTTGGTGCTTGCAATTTGGGATTTCAAATACTCCGCTAACAGATTACAAGTCTTTTAACTAACCTAAATTGTTGCGAACTCTCCAATAGCCCGATCCACTCTCTCCTTCAACCGCAAAGCTTCTTCCTGCTCTATTCGCGAGATACCCACCGATAACCGCAAAAAATCCAGGAAATGGGGATCAAGCCCTAAGCGGTGCGTGTATTGAGTCCCCGACACCGGGCTTGAGATTTGCTTTAATCGTCCTGAAAGCCGCCTTGAAAACCGCTCGAACCGTTCACGAAATGAATCCGTCTTTAACATATCAACACGGTTTTCGCAGACAAGCTGGTTAAGGAGATAGGCATAGGCCCTGGGATTCAGCCGGGTAGAAAAAAAAGCATAGGCACGGAAAAAGGATTCCTTGGTGAAAAGCCGCCCATCTTCGTTCAGACTAATCAGGCCCAGCAGGCGGGGGCCCCACCCCATCATTTTAAAAACGGGATTGATCCTTTTACTTGAGTAGGCAAAAGAGTCAAGTCCATCGGCCAAATGGAGCCAGAATTTTCGCTCATTGATATCCAGTTCAAGGAAGATCTCTGCCTCCGGGCAGTTCTCCCGCCTGCATTTATCACCGTAATCAACACTAAAACGGAGATCCTTTCCCTCGTTTTGAGCGGGATGGAGCAGGCAGCCCACTAAATTGCAATGCTTATCTAAGTATCCCAGGGCCCAGCAACTAAAACCCGTTATGGGTGAAAGCCCTGCCTTCCTTTCGGCGAATGCCGAGGTGTTTTCCCGGAGCATCCTCTGAATTGCGTTTTTGTGCTGGATGTGCTCATAACCGTGGGGACGAATGGGTGGGCAGCAGGCAAAGCAGCTCTTTTCACCATCCGGAAAACAGAGGGTGGGTTCTAATTGGGAATTCACGATTCCTCCCGCCTTCCCCCCTCCGAATCCCTGATTATCATTTTTCTCCGCTGCCTTGCCAGAGAACGTTTATCAGCCACTTCGTCGGATTCATCAATGATCTCCCGGCCTAAGATTTCCTCTAAGATATCTTCCAGCGAGATCAAACCTGAAAGCCCTCCGTATTCATCAAGGACCACAAAAAGATGCTGCCTTAATTGCAGGAATTCCGCCAACACCTGATTCAGGCTTGCCGTCTCAACCACAAAATGAACCGGCCTCATCAAATCCGTAAGCAGCATATCTTTCTTGCCCTCTGAAAGGGCAATGAGAAATTCCTTTGTGAGTACAATGCCGACTATGTCCTCTATGTTCTCGTCATAGACAGGAAAACGGCTGTGCTCCCATTTGGTGGTCAACTTGCTCGTTTCTTCCAATGTAAGATGTTCACTGAGAGAGAAGGTCACGGTCCTTGGCGTCATTACATCTTTGACGGTCTTGTTTTGCAGTGTCAGGATATTTTCAATGGCCCGGTCCTGGTAAGGCTTGATACCTCCCGTCCGAAGGCTCGAATGGGCCATAAACCGGATCTCCTCTGCCGTTATATCTTCTTCGGTCTTGCCACGGGCAATGCAGCGTGTGATAAGGCTGCTCAACCATATGGCAGGCATCATAAACCAGACAAGCCCTTTTAATGGATAGGCGATCAGGGGCGCTAAGGACCTTCCATAGATCACGCCCGCCGTCTTGGGTATGATTTCGGAAAAGACCAGAATGGCTAAGGTAAAGATGGCGGAAAAATATCCCAGCCACTCACTTCCAAAAACCATGCTTGCCGCGGATCCCGCAACGGCCGCTCCGGCAGTATGGGCAATGGTATTTAGAGACAATATGGCCGCTATGGGTCGTTCCACATTACCCCGCATTTTCTTAAATATCTTACCTGTCGGCTTTCCTGCCTGGAACATCGCCTCAATGTGTCTTGCAGGCAAAGAGTAAAGGACCGACTCAAAGAGAGAACATCCGGCAGATATGAAAATGGCAAAACTTACCGCAATAATTAATTCTAACATAGGTTATTTAACCTCTTCTGTAACCGTTCACGGGTTCAAGGTTCCCCTCTTCTTAACTCTTCAGGCCTGTTAACATTAAAAAACGACTTTAGTTCCGGGTCAAAACGCCGGATCT
>JAFDAP010000006.1 GCA_019313765.1 Deltaproteobacteria bacterium
GGGGGGTAGATGTCCAAAAAGATTAGGTGGTTGCGGCTGGCTCTTGCCGATTTGGACGAACTGATGGTCTATATGGCCAGGGACAACCCGGAAGCGGCCGCAAAAGCTGCCTGGAAAATTTGGGAAACAACCCGAACGCTTTCAAATCATCCTGCCATGGGAAAACCCGGCCGTGTGCCTGGTACCAGAGAAATGGTTGTAACGGGAACATCTTATATCGTGCCCTACCGCGTAGTAGCCAATGAGGTACAAATCCTCAGGATCCTGCATGGTTCCAGAAAATGGCCGGAGAAATTCTAATTACCCCCGCCCCCAGAGACCTCTGAATATTTCGAAAAATCCATAAACCCGCCCTTCATTTTTTCTACAGCCCAATATTGATGGACTCGTAAAAAGTCAAAAAACATCATTTTTTGTCATTCCGTCCCGGATCGGGGTCCGGGATGACGGCCAAGCCCACCCTCCATAGCATTGCGGGGGACGGGCCGGGATGACGACTTTTTACGAGCCCATCAATATTGAGTGCGGAAATATTTCTTGACAAAAAATCAATTTTTTCTATATACATTTAATCTTGTGATTTCTTTCACGTTCCATCTCATAAAACAAGTAAAAACAACCGATTTTCATTGATCAAGGAGTCAATAATGAAGGCAGAAAAAGGCCAAAAGGTACAGGGTTCTGTGATGGTTGCCGGCGGTGGTATAGCCGGCATGCAGGCCTCCCTGGATTTGGCAGATTCCGGCTTTTTTGTCCATCTGGTAGAAAAAACCCCGGCCATCGGCGGGGTAATGGCCCAATTAGACAAGACCTTTCCCACCAATGATTGCGCCATGTGAATTATCTCGCCCAAACTGGTCGAGGTCGGCCGGCATATCAATATCGAACTTCACACATGTTCCAATATTGAAACCATTGATGGTGAAAAGGGCAACTTCTGTGTAACGCTCAGCAAAATCCCGCGTTTTATTGATCCTGCTGCCTGCACAGCCTGTGGGGATTGTTCAGAGGCCTGTCCCGTGGTCAGACCCAGCGAGTACGACATGGGGCTGGCAGAACGTAAGGCCGCATACAAACCTTACGCCCAGGCCATTCCCGGCGGCTTCGCCATTGAGAAATTGGATAAAGCTCCGTGCAGGATGGCCTGCCCGGCCAACCTGAACGTGCAGGGTTATGTCCAGATGGTGAAAGTGGGCAAGTACAGGGAAGCCATTGAAATCATCATGCAGGACCTGCCGCTTCCCGGAATCTTAGGTCGTGTCTGCCCCCATCCCTGTGAGAAGAGCTGCAGACGTCTTGAAGTGGATGAGGCCATTTCTATCCGGGAACTCAAGAGAGTGGCTGCCGATCATACCGATCTCAGTGAAATCCCGGTGCCGGAAGTAGAACCAAAGGATGAAAAAGTGGCCATTGTGGGCTCAGGACCTGCAGGCCTATCTGCCGCGTATTTTCTTGCGCTGGAAGGCTATAAGGTCAGCGTATATGAGGCCATGCCCGAGACCGGCGGCATGATGCGATACGGCATCCCCGAGCACCGCCTGCCCAGGGTTGTAATCGATAGAGAGATCGAAAACCTAAAACGCTACGGCATCGAAATCCATACCAATACGGCAATCGGCAAGGATATCACCCTCGAGGAGCTTAAAGAGCATGGAGCCAGGGCCGTCTTCTTGGGCGCCGGGGCCTGGAAGGGTCTGAAACTTCGGATACAGGGTGAAGAGGCCAAAGGGGTTTATGATATCACTTCCTTTCTGAGGGACGTTCATCTTGGGAAGCTAAAGAAGGTCAAAGGAAAGGCGATAATTATCGGCGGCGGCCATTCCGCCCTGGATGGCGCTCGGGTCGCGCTTCGTTTGGGTGCAGATGAGGCCCATATAATTTATCGCCGTTCCCTGCCGGAAATGTTAGCAGAACCCGAGGAGGTGGAGGAGGCTCAAAAAGAAGGAGTAAAAATCCATTTTTTAGTGGCCCCCATAAGGATCTCCGGTGAGAATGGCAAGGTCACGGGCATTGAATGTATTCGCACCCGTCTGACCGAGCCCGATACTACGGGCAGGAGAAAGCCGGTCCCGGTCGAGGGCTCTGAGTTTTTTATTGAGGCGGAACACATCATCCCGGCCATCGGCCAGGAACCGGATCTTGACCTCATGGGGAAAGACATGGACCTGAAAGTGTCCAAATGGAATCTCCTGACGGTTAATCCCGAGACTTTGCAAACCAGCGTGCCCTGGATATTTGCCGGCGGGGACGTAGTTACCGGACCTGCAACGGTCATTGAGGCCGTCGACGCCGGGAAAAGGGCGGCTAAGTATATTGCCAAATACTTGCAGGATGAGGAACTTCCCACGGAATGGCAGGAAGAACCTCCCATCGGGACCAACTGGATGGAGATCAGGGATGATGAACCCACCATGAATCGAATGAAAATACCCACGCTCCCGGTGGAAAAAAGGCTTTCCGGGTTCGACGAGGTCAATCTCCTTGTGAATGAAGACACGGCCAAGGCCGAGGCAGGCCGTTGCATCAATTGTGGGGGATGTTGTGAATGTTACGAGTGCGTGAAGGCCTGTAAGGCCCAGGCCGTTACCTTTGAAACACACCAGGAACAGCAAAAAACCGTATCCATTGATGTTGGCTCTGTAATATTGGCCCCCGGATTTGAGGCATTTGACCCCAGCCGATTCGATACCTATCAGTATTCATCCTGCCCGAATGTGATCACCAGCATGGAGTTTGAGCGCATCCTGAGTGCCACCGGCCCTTATCAGGGCCATCTGTCGAGGCCGTCTGATGAGAAGGAACCGAAGAAGATTGCCTTTTTCCAGTGCGTGGGTTCCAGGGACATCAACCAGTGCGACCACTCCTATTGTTCGTCCGTCTGCTGCATGTACGCCATCAAGGAGGCCGTGATTGCCAAAGAGCATGCCGGGGCAGACTTAGACACGGCCATCTTTTTCATGGATATGCGTACACATGGAAAGGATTTTGACCGCTATTACAATCGTGCCAAGGATGAGGTCGGGGTACGTTTCCTTCGATCCAGGATTCACACCATTGACGAGGACCCGGAAACCCATGATCTGATCATCCACTATGCCGATGAAAAGGGCAATATCCAAATCGAGACATTTGACATGATCGTGCTCTCGGTGGGCCTTGAAACCCCCAAATCCCTTGTGGAAATGGCGGAACGTCTTAATATTGAATTAGATCAGGATCACTTTGTTCAAACCCGAAGCTTCAGCCCTGTTGAAACGTCCCGTGAGGGGATCTATGTATGCGGCGCCTTTCAGGAGCCCAAAGATATCCCCTATTCAGTTATGGAGGCGAGCGCTGCGGCCTGTGATGCCAAGGGAGATCTCTCTGCCGCCCGGGGTACGATGGTTAAGGAAAGGACATACCCTGAAGAAAGGGATGTGGCGTCTGAAGATCCCCGTATCGGCGTGTTTGTGTGTAACTGCGGCACAAATATCGGTGGCATTGTAGACGTGCCCAATGTCGCTGAATACGCCCGCACTCTGCCCGGCGTCACCTATGTGGAAGAAAACCTGTTTACCTGCTCCCAGGACACCCAGGATAAGATAAGAGAGGTCATTGAACGGGAAGGACTTAACCGGGTCGTAGTGGCCGCCTGCACTCCGCGAACGCATGAACCGCTGTTTCAGGAGACCCTGAGGGATGCAGGTTTGAACCAGTACCTCTTCGAGATGGCCAACATCCGGAACCAGTGTTCCTGGGTCCATTCCAAAGAAAAGAAAGAGGCAACAGAGAAATCAAAGGACCTGGTGAGAATGTCCGTCGCAAGGGCCCAGTTGATACAGCCCTTACCCCAGCCCTCCATTTCAGTAGATAGCAAGGCCCTTGTGATCGGGGGTGGCATGACAGGCATAACGGCTGCACTCGGCCTTGCCGACCAGGGCTATCATACCTATCTGGTGGAGCAGTCAAAAGAATTAGGCGGAAATGGACTGAAACTCATTGATACATGGCAGGGAGAGAATATTTCCGACCAGATCGGGGAGATGGTCAAAGAAGTGAAAGATAACCCCCTGATCGAGGTTTACACAGGATCTTCAATCAAGGAGGCCGCTGGTTTTGTGGGGAATTTTGAAACTACTATTTCGCAAAACGGCTCTGATATATCCCTGAAACACGGGGCCGTGGTCGTGGCCGTGGGCGCTGAAGAACACAAGCCCGCGGAATACCTCTATGGTGAAGATAAAAGGGTCCTTACCCACCTGGAACTGGATGCGGCCATAAAAGGTGGGGACAAGCGGGTTACCGGGGCAAAAGCCGCCGTCTTTATCCAGTGTGTCGGTTCGAGGGAACCCGAAAGGCCTTACTGCTCAAAGGTATGCTGTACCCACACCATGAAATCGGCCCTGCAATTGAAAGAGATGAACCCGGAAACGGATGTCTATGTCCTTTACCGGGATATCCGTACTTATGGTCAGAGGGAAGGGCTTTACAGGGAAGCAAGGAACCGGGGCGTTATGTTTATCAGATACAGCCTGGAACAAAAACCGGCGCTTGAAAAAGGGAGTGACGCCATCTCCGTAACCGTTAAGGATCACGTCTTGGACCGGGATATCCTGATCAGTGCCGACCTCGTTGTATTAGCCTCGGCCATTGTGCCTCGCGATAATGCAGCATTAGCTCAGATGTTTAAGCTTTCCCTTAATGAAGACGGGTTTTTCATGGAGGCCCACGCCAAGCTGAGACCGGTTGAATTCGCAACAGAAGGTATTTTCTTAGCCGGCATGGCACACTATCCAAAGCCCATTGAGGAGAGTATTTCCCAGGCCAAGGCCGCGGCCTCAAGGGCATCTGTTGTGCTGTCAAAGGAAAATATTACCGTTGAAGGGGTTGTTTCCCATGTAGACGAGGTCCTTTGCCGGGGTTGCGGCAAGTGTGTGGATGCCTGTCCCTATAGCGCCGTTTCTCTTGTTGAACGTGAAGGGGACAAAACGGTTGCCTTTGTACAGGAGGCCCTTTGCAAGGGATGCGGCTCCTGTTCAGTGGCCTGCCCCACGGGCGCGGCATCCATATTCCATTACGATGATCAGGAAGTTCTGAGCATGGTGGAAGCGGCTTTGGCTTGAAGATTTACGATTGAAGATTGAATATTGGGGCTTGAGTATTGAATAGTGTGTTCCTTAAACTTTCAATATTCAATAGTCAATATTGATGAACTCGTAAAAAGCATAACCGATGGCTAAGTAAAAATCTTCATATACAAGGCATAGTGGTTGGCCAGGTGTGAAGGCATACATGTAGTATGTCGAACGCATGGCCAAACGCTATAACGCAGTAGATGGAGACTTTTTACGACGCCATCAATATTCAATCTCACGGGGGAGTTACATTTCATGTCTGAAGAATTTAGCCCAAAGATAGTGACATTTGCATGCAACTGGTGCGCATATTCGGCTGCCGACCTTGCAGGAGTAAGCCGTTTTCAGTATCCACCCAATATGCGGATAATTCGGGTTATGTGTTCGGGCCGTATCAACCCGAATTTCATCCTGAAGGCATTTCAAATGGGTGCGGACGGCGTACTGGTTGCCGGGTGACACATCGGCGACTGCCATTACCTGGACGGTAATGTAAAGGCCGAAAAGATGTTCAATATGACCCATGAATTAGTCAAAATAGTGGGGATTGACCCGGCAAGACTTCGCCTTGAATGGATCTCTTCGGCAGAAGGCACACGTTTTGCCGAGGTCGCAACGGAATTCACCGAACAGATCAAATCGCTCGGGCCGTCTGCCCTGAAGAAGGCGGCATAGTAAAGGAATCATCATTATTAAAGCGGCAAAGCCGCGTTATATAAAATCGCGGAGCGATTTTATGAGGCAAATGGAATGACTGCGATAGCTGAATTGATTGATATCACACAGACCTACTTTTGCCTTGACTGCGGGGTATGCACAGGAAGCTGCCCTGTTGCCAGGGTATTCCCGGATTTTTCACCCAGGCAGATTATTGAGCGCTCTTTGTATGAATTGGAAGAGGCTTCTGATGACACCATTTGGAGTTGCCTGACCTGTGCACAATGTAGTGTCCGGTGTCCTGCCAACATAGATTTTCCCGAATTTGTCCGCCTGATGCGTGACGAGGCCCATGCTCAGGGCTTTGACGGGGTCCCTGCCCATAACGGCATGCTCCAGACCATCACGGCCATTCAGACCCGGGATGTGGCACAAAACCGCAACTTCTGGATTGAGGACGGGAAAACTTCCGATAAGGGAGACATCCTCTACTTTGTGGGCTGCCGCCCATATTTTGATGTTGTTTTCCGGGATATAGACGCAGGTTCCATCAAGGGGGCCCAAAATGTGCTTAAGATCCTGAACGGTTGCGGAGTGGAACCGGTTGTGAGCAATGAAGAAAAATGCTGCGGCCATGACGCCCTGTGGAATGGCAACGAGGAAAAGTTCAAAAAGTTGGCTGAATTAAACCTGGATCTTATCCGTTCCTCCGGCGCCAAGCAGGTGGTTTTCAGTTGTCCTGAAGGATACTACACCTTTAAAAACTTTTATCCAAAGTATTTTGGCGAGCTGGGATTCGAACCCGTACATATCCTTGATTTTCTGGCAGACAAGATCAATGAGGGCGTGATCGAGTTTGAAGAAAAGGATGAAGTGGTGACCTATCATGATCCCTGCCGATTAGGAAGGCTGGCGGGCGTATATGATGCGCCCCGTAAGCTTCTGCAGGCCATCCCCGGAATTGAACTGAAAGAGATGCCACGTTCCAGGGAAAACGGGGTCTGCTGCGGGACGACCGGGTGGATGAATTGCTCCAGTTGTTCAAAGGAGATACAGATGGAACGGCTTAGCGAGGCAAGCAACACCGGTGCAAAAACCCTTGTAACGGCCTGCCCCAAATGCCAGATCCATTTCCGGTGTGCCAAGGCCGCCTTTGATCTGGAGATAGAGATCAACGACCTTTATGATATTGTGGCAGCCCGGATGAAAGTCAAAAAATAAGTGCCTAAAATGCCTAAAGTTGACGTTCGACGAAGAATAAATTCAACATCTAAGGCAAAGCATAACTTTAGCTCACTTTAGTCACTTTAAACTTTAGGAACTTAAATCAAAGGATTTGATTATGAGCAAAGACATGCTTGTTATCGGGGGAGGCATTGCCGGTATGCAGTCTTCCCTGGATCTTGCCGATATGGGAATCAAGGTCCACTTAGTGGAGAAACTGCCCAGCATCGGCGGCAAGATGGCCCAGTTGGACAAGACATTCCCAACCAATGACTGTGCCATTTGAATCCTCTCGCCCAAGATGCTGGATGTCGGTCGACATCCCAACATTGAGCTTCTGGCTTATAGTAAAGTCGAGAAAGTAGAAGGCGCGGCAGGAGATTTCAAGGTCACGGTTCGCAGGAAGGTCCGGTATGTGGAAGAAGATAAGTGCACGGGATGCGGGGCCTGTGCCGAAAAATGCCCGACCGTGGTTTCAGATGCCTTTAACGAGGGATTGGGAGAGCGCAGGGCCATATACAGCTACTTTGCCCAGGGCATACCCTCAACCCATACCATTGACGCCGACCATTGCCGCCAGTTGAACGGGAAAAAATGCGGTATCTGCGCAAAGACCTGTCAGGCCGAGGCCATCAATTTTGATCAAGAGGACCGCATTGTCGAACTGGATGTGGGGAGCATCATAATTGCTGCCGGATATGACGTCTTTGATCCCTCACTGATCCCGGAATACCGTTACCGGGAAATAGCTAATGTGGTCACGGCCATAGAGTTTGAGAGGCTTTTGAGCGCCAGCGGTCCCACAGGGGGACACATGGACCGGCCTTCGGACCGCGCCGTTGAGGCCGAGATTGCAGGGCTCGAAAAAAAGGCAAAGAAATCTCAGAAGGCCCTTTCCAAACTCGAGGAAAAATTCAATGAGCCTTCCGCAGCATTCTATGAAAAGTACCAGGCCGGAGAGTATAAGGATGATGAAGACCGCAAGAAGTGGGCAGACAAGTATGCCGCCAATTTGGCCGTTACCGAACCCCTTGAAGAGCTGAAAAAGAAGGCCGAAAATTTTACCGTTGCAAAGAGGCTTGCCTTTATCCAGTGCGTGGGTTCACGGGATTTCAGGTTTTATCCGTTCTGCTCAGGCTATTGCTGCATGCACTCCATCAAGGAGGCCATGATCGCCCACGAGCATGAACCCGAGACCACATCCACTATCTTTGGCATGGATATCCGTGCGGTGGGCAAGGGGTTTGAGGAATACAAGATACGCGGGGGCAATAATTCAAACATAACTTATATGCGCGGCCGGGTTGCGGAGATCACGGAAGGCCCTAATATCAATCCCGTGGTGATATATGAAGATACTCGCGAGAGAAAAGTCAAGCGCCAGGAATTCGACATGGTTGTCCTGGCAACTGCATGCGCGCCCATAAAAGGTATCGCCGAACTTGCGAAAACCTTAGGCGTTGAATTAGATAAATACAATTTCATAAAGACCAGTTCCCTCTCTCCCGTTGACACCACGGCCCCCGGTATCTTTGTGTGCGGCTGTGCAGAGTCCCCCATGGATGTGCCTGAATCCGTGGCCCAGGCGTCCAGCGCCGCGGAGCGTGCCGCTGAAATAGCGTTTCAAACGGATTTAGAAAAGGAGAAAGCCGTTGCCTGAAAAAAAAGAAGACATCAGGATCGGGGTATTCCTCTGCCATTGCGGGTCCAATATAGCCGGATACCTGAATATGGAGGAGCTTGAGGAATTTTCCAAGAAGCTTCCCCACGTGACTTTTGTACAGAGAAACCTCTATTCCTGCTCAGAAGGTGGCATAAACGAGATCAAAAAGGGGATAGAGGAGCAGAATCTCAACCGGGTGGTGGTCGCTTCCTGCACACCCAGGACCCATGAACCCCTGTTCCGTAGTTCCTGTGGAGAAGCGGGGTTGAACCCGTACCTCTTTGAGATGGTCAATATCCGGGACCAGTGCTCCTGGGTTCACATGCAGGAGCAGGAGGACGGCACCATCAAGGCCAAGGACCTGATCCGTATGGGCGTGGCCAAGGCCGCCCTGTTAGAACCGCAGGAATCCATTATATCGGAAGTTCAAATCAGGGCCCTCGTGATCGGCGGAGGAATTGCCGGCATGACCTCGGCGCTTGCCCTTGCCAATCGAGGGTTTGAAGTAGTCCTGGTTGAAAAGGAAGAAGCCCTCGGGGGTCTGCTGAATAACCTGAACAAGCTTGGTCCCACCATGACGGAAGCAGGCGAACTTGTCGAGGAAAGAGCCCGGGCCGTGAACGGGCATTCCAACATCACCCTTTTCACTAATGCTAAGGTAACCGAGGTCCAGGGATTCATCGGCAAATATAATGTAGACATTGAAACGGAATCGGGTGTCAAGAAAATCGATATCGGCGTGATCGTCCTAGCCACGGGAGGTCGCCCCTTGGTGCCGAAGGGTCTTTACAACTATGATGGAAAGCGTGGGGTGACACAGCTTGAGATGGAAAAGCTTCTAAAGGATGGCCTGGAACCGGGCATCAAGAACGTTGTCATGATCCAGTGTGTAGGGAGCCGAAACGAAGAGAGACCATACTGTTCCAGGATCTGCTGCCAGACCGCGGTCAAGAACGCCATGCTTATCAGGGAACAGAACCCGGACGCAAAGGTTTCAATCCTTTACAGGGACATGCAGATGTACGGCGTGGAAAATGAAGAGATGTTCCGCGATTCAAAGGCAAAAGGGGTGAGGTACATCAATTACGATCCCGCCAACCCCCCTCAAGCGGAACCGGATAAGGTCCGGGTATATCATGCCCTCTTAGGCCGGGATATGGATTTACCCGCTGATCTCGTGGTCCTCTCCACCCCTATTGTCTCACAGGAGGATGCAGGGGCAACATCCCGACTTCTCCGGGTCCCTGTCGATGAAAACGGTTTTTTCTTAGAAGCGCACGTCAAGCTGAAACCGCTTGATTTTGCAACTGACGGAATATTTCTTTGCGGCAGTGCGCACTTTCCCGCCAATATCCGCGAGGCCGTGGCACAGGGTTTGGGCGCCGCATCCAGGGCGTCTATTCCCTTGTCAAAGGGATCGGTCGTTGTGGAGCCCATCATTTCCGTATTGGCCGATGAAGACGCCTGCCGGGGTTGCGGCCTGTGCGTTGCGCTCTGTCCCTACGGCGCGCTTGAGATACAAAAGACTGAAAAAGGAAGAAAGGTCCATGTCATTGACGTGGCCTGCAAGGGTTGTGGCGTTTGTGCCGCCACCTGTTATCAACATGCCTTGAGCATAAACTCATTTACGGATGAACAGCTCGAAGCCCAGCTCGAGGCGTTTTTAAATTGATGATTGACTATTGAATATTGAAGATTTATGGAATCGCTTCGCTCTATTTTGTTTAGATAACATGGAGAGCATTTAATAGTTTGCATTTGAATTGAATAGACTCATCCAAAAAATCCCCCTCAATCCCCCTTTAGAAAGGGGGAGTTTATGGGTCTCCCCTTGTAGAAGGAGGGCTAAAACAGTTCCCCCCCTTTTTTAAAGGGGGGCAGGGGGGATTTTAATTGCAAACAATATTATGCTCTGCGTAGTAAATTGAATAATACAATTAACCGTCAATCTTCAACACTCAATCTTCAATCGTCAATCAACAATCGACAATCAAAAGGGGGTTTTGAATTGGCCGAATTCGTTCCTAAAATTCTGACGTTTTGCTGCACGTGGTGAGGGTATGCCGCTGCTGATTTAGCTGGAGTTTCCAGACTACAATATACACCGGAAATCAAGATCGTCCGGCTCATGTGCACGGGAAGGATTGACCCTGCCCTCGTGGCCGAGGCATTCAAAAAAAGGTTGGACGGTCTTTTGGTGGTGGGCTGCTACTTCGGGGACTGCCATTACATTACAGGGAATCACCAGGCAAAGGCCAAGATGGACATGACCCGCAGGCTTTTCAAACACATTGGCATGAATGAAGAGCGCCTGGCCTTTCGTCAGTGTTCATCGGGTGAGGCAGCCGTGTTTGTGAAAGTGGTCTCTGAATTCGATGAAAAAATACGGAGCCTGGGTCCAATCGGAGGAGACAGTGATCCGGTTAAGGCCCCGGAAATCTTTAAAAAAATTGAGTCCGCACAGGCCGTGCTTGCCAGTGAAAAGATTCGATGGGTCATCGGCAAGAGGACCCCGTTTCTTGAGTCCGGCAATATGTATGGAGAGATATTTACCGAGCACGAGTTTAATCGTGCCATTGACATGATAATCGTGGAAGAAATGGAGGTCCAGGAGATCCTTGCCGGGCTGAAGGCGGGTTCGCGGTCGATTAAAGACCTCTCTAATGACCTGGCCATTCCATCGGAAAGGGTATTTCGATATGTAACCGCCCTCAAACGAAAAGGCATGGTTGCCTTAGACAAGGTTGCCGGCCGATCGCCAATATTTCAGTTAGTGGAGCAAGAGGTGTAACACAGTGGAAGACAAAAAAGTATTGATTGTCGGGGGAGGCCTTGAAGGGGTCGGTGCCGCCCTTAAAAAGGCAGAAGCAGGGGCCAAAGTGACCATCGTAGAAAAGTTTCCCACCCTTGGCGCTGAAAGGATCCCGCGGGACAGGCTAATTAGGCCTGAAGATGCATTTATAAATCCTGATCTGAAAAAAGTGCGCAATGATAACAATATCAGCATTCTGACATACAGTGACCTAAAGAAGGTCAACAGGGATAACGGGAAGGTTCAGGCCAAAATCCTGAGGCGAAGCCTCATGGTGGACAACGGCAAGTGCAACGACTGCAAGGCATGCATCAAGGTCTGTCCCGTGAACATGTTTGACGACTTTGACGAAGGGTTTAGTTTTCGCACGGCCGTGGATTACTTTAATCCGGCCACGGGCGAATATAACATCTTCAAAGAAGACATGCCCGTTTGCCAGCGTGCATGCCCCGTAAATCTGGATATTCGGACCTACGTAGGACAGATTGCGGATGGAAAACATCTCGAGTCCTTAGCCACCATCAGGGACAGGCTTCCCCTTCCGGGCAGCATCGGCAGGGTCTGTCCGCACCCGTGTGAGACGGCCTGCAACCGGCAGTATCTGGATGAACCCATCAGTGTCTGTTTTCTCAAAAGGTACGTGGCGGACGTGGAGATAAACGAGGAAATTGAACCGGTCTATGAAACCCCGGAGAAAAAGTTTCCCGAAAAAATTGCCATCATCGGCGCAGGACCTGCCGGTCTGACCTGTGCATACGACCTTGCAAGGCTGGGATACGAGAATATCACCATCTACGAGGCCCTTCCCGTCCCTGGTGGCTATCTCTGGGTGGGCATTCCGGAATACCGCCTGCCCAAAAAACTCCTCCAGCGCGAGGTGGACCTTATTGCCAACATGGGCATTGATATCCAGTACAACAAGCGCATCGGCAAAGACATATCCTTTGATGACCTCAGGAAAAACAATGATGCCATATTCATTGGAGCGGGCTGCCACCGCGGGCTCAAGCTGCGGGTTCCGGGGGAAGACGAATATGAAGGAAAGGGAATCGTTGACTGCGTGACCTTTTTAAGGGACCAGGCATTAGGCAACCCTATTGAGGTCAAGGGCAAGCTCATCGTGATCGGCGGCGGTAATGCGGCCATTGACTCGGCCCGTGTGGGATGGCGAATGGGATTTGACGAGGTATATATTCTATACCGGAGGACCAAAAAGGAGATGCCTGCCAACCTGTGGGAGATAGACGCGGCAGAGCACGAGGGGGTCATCATCCAGTACCTTGCAGCCCCGATAGAAATCTTAGGTAAAGACGGCAGGGTGTCGGGCATGAAATGCATAAAAATGGAATTAGGTGAGCCCGACGCATCCGGTCGAAGAAGGCCGGTGCCAATAGAAGGGTCCGAATATGTCATAGATGCGGAGACCATAGTCCCTGCCATCAGCCAGGGCGCAGACCTGGAGTTTTTGGGTGAAGATCACGGTTTTGATATCAACCGCTGGAATACATTTGACATAGATGAAGAAACAGGCGCAACCAATGTCCCCGGCATGTTTGCCGGAGGTGATGTGGTGACCGGTCCTGATATTGCCATTGCAGCCGTTGCGGCTGGGAAAAAGGCGGCCTTCGGCATTCATGAGTACTTGAGGAGCAAGTAAATGAACTACGAAAAGGAAAAGCGATACATTATACCTTTCGAAGATGTCCCGTCTCCCAGGGCCAAGATGCCCGAGATAACGGTAGACGAAAGAAGGGGCAATTTCGTGGAAGTTGAGACCGGTTTCCCCGAGGATATGGCCGTAACCGAGGCCAAACGGTGCCTGAGCTGCCGTCGCTGCTTAGGCTGTGCCCTGTGCTGGGCGGAATGTAAACCCGAGGCCATTAATTTTGATATTCCGGACGAGGAAGTGGACCTGGAATTTGATGAGGTGGTTATCACTAAGGGACAGGAAAATGGATTTGAATCATTTAACCCGGAACTGGGTTACGGGACCTATGCCGATGTGATCACTGACCTGCAATTTGAACGCATGCTCTCCCCCACCGGTCCCACCGATGGGATAGTGGTTTCGCCCCTGGACGGAGAGGTTCCCGCGCGCCTTGCAATTATACAGGGCAATGCGGACGGAGATGAGGTGCATCTCCTTTCTTCCTTAGTCCTGGGCGTGAATGAGTCCATCATTGCCCTTGACAGAACAGAAGGCCTGGAAGTGACACTCGTATCCCCTGTGTGTCAATCCTTTAAAGATCAGTTCCTTGCCGATGCCGAGAAAGTCGCAGGCCTCAATATCGTAGAAGGGGCACCTGAAACCGCGGAAAAGAAGAAAGACGGAGATCCCCTGACCCTCACATTTTCCGAAAACGGCAATAGCAAGGAAGAAAACTTCGATATGATTGTGGTCCTGACAAAGCCACAACTATCGCGAGAGATCAAATCGCTGAGCAAAAAGCTTGAACAGGACATAATATGATTCTATGGACACGGCGGGCAAGACCCGCCCGGCGCCTCAATAGATCCAATAAAAAAGCACTCCTCAAGAGTGCTTTTTTTGTTGAATGATCACCGTGCAGCAGGGTCCTTGCGAAGCCCTTCATTTGGTTTTCGTCTTTTGTGCCTCCCTCATCCTCTTTAGAATATCGATAGCCTCCTTTTGTCCCTGATAAAGCCTGGTCATCTCTATGGCCATACCTGCTATCTGGGCCAGTGCCTGGACAAAATTCACGTCTTCCAGTGTGAATTCCCACGTTTCGGAAGTATACACACGCAGGACCCCCGTCAACTTAGTACGCGTTATTATAGGTACGGAAAGCATAGAGGCAATTCCCTCCTTTTTCGCCTCTTCGGGGTACTGAATTCTCGGGTCATCTCCAACATCGTAGATTGCTACAGGCCCATCCTCTGCGGACTGGGCAATGGATTTAAGGGCACTCAAAGGACCTTTATTGATATACTCATCGCTCAGGCCGTATGAGGCGGCTATTTCCAGTTCGTGGGTTTTGCGATTGATGAGAAACAAGGCACATCCTTTGGTATCCAAAGCGGTTTTAATGCCTTCCACTGTCATGAGTACGACTTCTTCCGGATCCCTGGAATGGGAGATTCCTTTGGTAATTCTAATGATGGTTTCATAACTTATGAGTTGCTTTTTCATGGCGGCCTCCTTTCTTTATGTGGTTGTTAAAGTGTATATGAACGGTGCAATTAATTCTTGTTAGACCCCATATTTTCGGTCGCAACAGAACAACCGAGGTCGTGTTAGGAGGAAGAC
>JAFDAP010000382.1 GCA_019313765.1 Deltaproteobacteria bacterium
GGTGAGACAGATCTTTGAAGACACAGGCATGGCCGCCTTTGATGAGAGCACGGGACATATTCATGTACTGAGACCCTTGGTGGAGCAGGCCCTTAATACAACGCCCAAAAGGGACCAGTACTGGATCCCCGAGAACTCCTTTGGGGTGGGAGGTACAGCGCCCTTTGTATATGACGATGAGAGCGGTGATTTGGTGGAGCCGACCTTTGACCATCTTTCTAAGATAGCAAAAATTGTCAATGAGGCGGATGTGATAAACTTTATGGCCAGGGGGGTTTTGATAAAAAATCAGGAAGTGAAGGTCATGGATACTATTATTGAGAACTGCCACAAACCGATCTACGTGGCTGCCGTGACTGAGGCCGGGATCAACAGGGCCCAAGAAATCCATGAGACGAGAGGGAAAATCACTGTCCAGTTCTCCCTTATAAATAGCCCCTTGAATGTCATAGAAAGTATGATTGATCCTTTTCTCTCATGCGTACGCAAGGGAACCCCCATATACGTCTCCAGCATGCCGATGGCCGGTCTCTCAGGGCCTTATTCCATGTCAGGACTGCTCACATTGACCCATGCAGAGGGCCTTTTTGGAATCACGCTGGCCCAGTTGGTAAACCCCGGGATTACGGTAGTCCATGCAGGTCTCCCCTCTATTGCCAATATTCAGAAAAACTACGCGGTGGACTTAGGTCTGGTTTCGCACAACATAGCAAACTTAATTCAGGAAAAGATCAACAAGATGTTAAATATTCCTTCTATCCAGACCGCCTGCACCACCAGCCAGGATATGCCGAACAAGAAGGCGGAAGAGGAGGCCATTAACGGATATGCCCTGATGAAAAAGTATGGTTTTCACCAGATGCGCCATGCCTTTGGGTTCTTAAATGAGCTAATCTCCTTTTCCATAGCAAAATTAGAGAGACATATCGAACTCTGTAGAGAAACAAAGCCTGAACTTGCTCCAGACTATGACATCGAGCCCTATGACACTGAGGGTTTTGAGGTCATCATGCGTAACGGGAGCAAGGCCAATTATATGCGGGACGATCATACCCTGAGAAACACAGGTAAATCCTTTTTGTATTAGATCAAGGGGGTCATTGAAGCATGAAAGTAGCCATTTATCAGACCAGCCCAGTCCTGCTGGACCTTAAGGCCAATCTGGAAGAAGTGATTGCCAAAATCCATCAGGGTCAAGAAAAGGGCGCTCAACTGATCGTCTTCCCCGAACTGGCCTTGACAGGGTATTTTGTTGGGCAAAGGTACCACGAGGTTGCCCTCAGGCTGGATTCCAGGGAAATTAAACAACTGGCATCCGCAAGCAAAGGGACAGCCGCAGTGGTCGGCTTTATTGAAGAATCTCCGTCCATGAACTTTTACAACTCCGCCCTCGTGGCAGTGGATGGAGATATCCTCTTCGCCTATCGCAAGCTTAACTTACCCAATTACGGTGTCTTCGAAGAACGGAAATACTTCACTGCAGGAAAACAGGTTCTGGCCTTTAAACTCCAGGACTTCAATATTGCCGTCTTTATCTGCAATGACCTGTGGCATCCTTCCCTGCCTTATCTGGGCGTAACCCAAAAAGCGGATATCTTTATTACAATATTCAACTCTTCACAGGGTTCTATGGGGGATGAATTCAGTAATATAGAGAGTTGGTCCATTATTAATAGCTTTTACTCACGCATTTTTGGAATTTATAACATTTGCGCAAATCGTGTGGGTGAGGAAAGTTTTGAGGAAAGGCGGTCAACCTCACGGGCTTCACAAGGCAGGACAGGAGAGAAGAAAGAGTCCGACCTGATATGTCAAAAGGAAACATATCGATTCTGGGGAGGAAGCGAAATACTCAATCCCTTTGGGCAGCATATTGCCAATGCCGAACTTTACAAGACGGATGAAATCTTTGGGGAGATACAGAGGGATCTGCTTCGTCAAAAGAAAATATTACTCCCTTATCTGAGAAATGACGATCCTTACTTCACCCATCGAGAGCTTCAGCGCATTTTGCATGGCAGATAATGAGGATGTCCTTATCCTCATAAAGTATTCGATATTATTGATCATCATTCAAGAGATTATGAAATTTCAGGAACTCACGTGCAACCTCTTGAGGAGTGCGCTTGTTGGCATCAACCTCATAGTTCAGTCGTTGCATGGTAGTATCATCAAGTAACCCTGAGAGTTGAGCCAGGACCTGTCTTATTTCAGGATGGGCTCGCAGGGTCTGTCCTCTTATAACAGGCGCTGCATGGTAAGGCGGGAAAAATCCCAGGTCATCCACAAGGGGTTTGAGCTGGTAGGCGGCAATACGGCCATCTGTTGCAAATGCACAGATCACATCCACTTCTTCCCTGACAAGGCCTTCATACATCAAGGTGGGATCAAGGTCTCTGACCTTTCCGAAATGAAGTCCATATGTCTTTACAAGCCCGGGATAACCGTCAGGTCGTTCCGCGAATTCGGAAGTAAAACCGGCCCGCAGGTTTGAAGCAACTGCCGTGAGGTCGGATATTTTCTCCCATCCGCGCAGCCGGGCATCCCCTTGTCTTACAGTAATGGCATAGGTGTTGTTAAAACCAAAAGGTTTGAGCCATTCTACATCAAAACGATCCCGGTACTCCCTTGCTACAACGCTTAGCGCTTCGTCCGGATTCGAAAGAACAGGCCTTTTCAGGACAGCAGTCAACCCCGTGCCCGTATACTCCGCGTATATGTCTATTTCGCCGCTCACAAGGGCGCCATGACAGATCATGGTGCCTCCGAGGTTAAAACGGCGTAACACGGCCAACCCCGTCTTTTCCTCTATGAGTTGCGCCATTAGCTCACCTAATATGAACTGTTCGGTAAAATTCTTTGCTGCGATCACCACTCTCGGCTTAAGACCCCTATCCCCGTTTGACAGCCCGGACTGAGACAAAGGTCCAAAAGCTGATCCTGACACGTATGCAATGGCACCA
>JAFDAP010000383.1 GCA_019313765.1 Deltaproteobacteria bacterium
AACAGTCTGGCTGTACCGCTTTTTCGCTCTCTCGGATTGCTTCTCCACGGATTTGCCGGGTTTATTCCTTTGTGTGCCCTTTTCAGGTCTTACAGTACGCCTTTTCTCTTTGCTCGTCACCGTTTTACCTCTTTCTCTTTTCCGATACAACAGCATCCCCATAAGGAGGGATGTTTTTCACCGCCCGCTTCGCTCAAGACGCAGAGTTCGCAGAGTTTACTTTTCTATTTGTTTTCCTTTGAGGGGAAGGAAAACAAATAACAACATGTCGAGCCCGACAAAGAATGTTGTTCACAAGCGTGTTCTTATGTGTGCTTCCACTATCATCACTGCTATCACGCTGTAAGATCTTTTCTTTTCTGGCCTCTCACCAGAAAAGAAAACATATATTCTCTCTGCGCCCTCTGCGTCTTGAGTCCCGTCGATGATAGGCGGGATGAATATTGCTTTGTCAAAAACCTTCTTAGGGCCACCATTCGAGCCACCGCTTCGAGGGGTGGTTGATTAGTCGCCGCCAACAATATCTTCCACAGTGAATACGATTTCCTCAACATCATCAGGGAAAACTCCCGCAAACCATATCTTTTGAGGGTAAATCATGACATTAGAGCCTTTGGCACAAAGCCCCATGCATCCCGATTGCGAGACCCTGACTTTTCCTTTCCAGCCTTTCTCGCTAACAGCTTCTTTTAATTTAGACCTCACTAACTGGCTATTATTATCAGCACACGATTTTCTTTTTCCGCCCCTGTCATTTGTACAAACGAAAATATGACTTATAAATGGGGATTCTTTTTTCTCGGCCATGGCAGCTCTCCTTTATTGTAAGTTCTCAAAAAGTCTGGGGGTAATTGAACTTTAAAACGTGATGCGTGAAACGTGATGCGTGATTCACGTTTCACTCATCACGTTTCACTCTTCACGCTTCATTCTTCATGTTTCACTCTTTACGTTTCATTACTTCCCGGCGTCTGATATTGTATTCAATGCGGACCCTGCCCTGAACCACCCTATCTGCTCCTCAGTCAGAGTATGATTCAGTAATATTTCATGGGTCATTCCATCTTTTTTCCTTATTACGGCTTTCACTGATTTTCCAGGTTGAAATCCTGAAAGATCAATGATGCTGATCCTGTCGTATTCTTCAATTTGGTCGTAATCAGCAGTATCAGAAAAGATCAAGGGCAAAACCCCCTGTTTCTTAAGGTTTGCCTCGTGTATCCTGGCAAATGACCTTGTAATAACAGCCTTGGCTCCCATTAGTCTTGGACTCATGGCGGCATGTTCCCGACTGGAACCCTCGCCGTAATTTTCATCACCAATAATCACAAAGCCACCACTGTTTTCTCTATAAAAAATCGCGAGTTTTGAAAGTCTTATCCCATTTTCCCCTGTGACAACGTTTGTACCGGTCCCTGTTTCTCCGGTGAAAGCATTAACAGCCCCCTCTAACATATTCCTTGATATGTTTGTCAAATGCCCTCTGAACCTGAGCCATTTCCCACCGGGTGATATATGATCGGTAGTTGTTTTCCCCTTTGTCTTGATCAGAACCGGCAAATCGACAAAATCATTTCCATCCCATTTCTCAAAGGGCTTGAGCAGTTCAAGCCGCTCAGACCGTGGGTCAATCTTAACTTCGACCCTGTTCCCATCTCCATCTGGCGGGACGAAAGTGCCTTTTACATTAGCTAATCCTGCATGGGGAAGTGCAGGAGGGTTTGGTGGTTCAAGTTTAAACTCATCACCGTCAACACCGGTGATCAAATCTGTTTCAGGATTAAAACCTGGATCTCCTGAAATGGCAAGGGCCACGGCCATGGAGGGAGAAGTCAGGAAAGCCTTTGTCTCCGGATTTGCGTCATTTCTCCCCTTGAAGTTCCTGTTAAACGTCGTAAACAGGCAGTTGGGAACTCCCGCTTCAACATCCTTTCTGTCCCATTGGCCTATGCAGGGGCCACACGAGGCTGCAAGTATAGTCGCGCCGGCATTTATAATCTTATCGAGAATTCCTTCCCGCTTTATCGTCTCATATATCTGTGTTGAACCGGGAGACAGCATGAGCGGGGCTTTTGGCTTAATACCATGTTCTGCTGCCTGCTCCAAAACCTGGGCCGCAGCATAAAGATCTGAATAGGATGAGTTGGTGCATGACCCTAAAAGGACAGCCGATACCTCTTCAGGCCATTTTTCAGATTTGATAAGAGCCCTGAAATCCTCAACGCTTGTTACTCTGTCCGGGCTATAGGGACCGGCATGTGCCGGTTTTATATCTCCAAGATCGATTTCAATCAGTTCATCAAATACTTTTTCAGGCTCATTAGTGCAGACCTCATCCTGACTGAATATTTCAGCCATGGATGCGGCCTGTTCAGCATCTTCTATCCGGCCTACATTCCTGAGGTATGCATTCATTGAATTGTCATAAACAAACACGGAAGTTGTCGCCCCGAGTTCAGCCCCCATGTTTGTAATCGTTGCTTTCTGGGTTGCCGAGAGTGTTTCACCTCCGGGACCGAAATATTCCACAATCTTCCCTGTCCCGCCCTTGACAGTGAATCTCCTGAGCATTTCAAGAATCACATCCTTTGCCGAAGCCCATCCGGTAAGTTCCCCTGTTAACCTTACTCCAAGCAGATATGGATTAGTGGTTTCCCAGGGTAACCCGGCCATGACCTCGGCTGCGTCAGCCCCCCCAACCCCTATTGCGATGGTGCCAAGCCCGCCGGCGTTGGGAGTATGTGAATCAGTGCCAATCATCAGACAGCCTGGCATGGCATAATTTTCGAAAATAACCTGGTGCATTATGCCGGTACCCGGTCCCCAGAAACCGAGGCCATACTTTGCAGCGGCAGAAAAGAGGAAATCATACACCTCTCGATTCGTGGTAAGGGCCTTCCTGAGATCTGCTTCAGCGCCTTTATTGGCCCTCAAAAGATGGTCACAATGGATTGTGGCCG
>JAFDAP010000384.1 GCA_019313765.1 Deltaproteobacteria bacterium
AGGCTGGTTTCGTTCCGGGGATATCGGTCGATTTGACCCGGACGGCTATCTTTATATTGTTGACCGGCTCAAAGACATGATCATCACGGGTGGAGAAAATGTCTATCCCAAGGAAGTCGAAGATGTCCTGTATTGCAGGCCGGAAATAGAAGAATGTGCAGTTATCGGACTTGCCGATCCAGACTGGGGCGAAAAAGTAACCGCCTTTATCGTTGCCCGGCAGGATGAAGAGATTGATCCTGCGGCCCTTAAGGCTTTTTTAAAAACCCGTATTGCGGCCTTCAAAGTGCCCAAGGAATTCAGGATCATAAATGAGTTGCCTAAAAATGCGGCCGGCAAAATCCAGAAAAGGCAGCTAAAAAAAGGGGTACAAAGTGTAATCAGATGACAATCGAAAAGCGTTACAGAAAAAGATACAAATCAGGGAACACCCCTTGGGACGCCGGTCAGCCAGATTTCAATCTTATCGAGATTGTGACCAAAAATCCTATTCTGAGCTGCAAAGTCTTAGATGTTGGCTGTGGAACCGGAGACAATTCCATATGGCTTGCCCAGAACCGCTTTCAGGTTATTGGTACTGATATTTCGGACATTGCTATAGAGAAAGCAAAAGAAAAAGCTTCTAAAGCCAACGTTAAATGCGATTTCATACTTGTTGAATTTCTTAAGAACAAAATTGAAGGAGCTCCTTTTGGTTTTGTATTTGACAGAAGCTGTTTTCACTCATTCAGTTCTGAAGATGATCGAAGAAGGTTTGCACAAAATGTCGCTAATCATTTGGAAAAAGCTGGCCTGTGGCTAACAATCGTTGGCAACGCTGATGAGGATCGCCAAGGTCCTGGTCCACCTCAACGGACTGCAGCAGATATAGTCTTGGCAGTGGAGCCTTATTTTGAGGTTCTTTCGCTTCAATCAAGCCACTTTGGATCTAATCGCCCAAATCCACCTAAAGCCTGGAGATGTCTGATGCAGAAACGGCATATCACATAGTTGCTTTTAATATTTACCATAACTGCTCATATAGCCAACGGATGAACCAGCCGGGAATTACTCGCGGATCTTACCGTTAAGGGCTGTGCCGGCTTGAAAGGTATCAGGCCCGCTGGTTATCCGTAAAGTTGTGCCACCAAGAAATATGGCAAAAAAGGGGTCTATGGTGGGATTTCCGCTTCGACCCGCAACTCGTAACCCGTAACCCGCAACCAGCACCCCTTTTCCATTGACTTCCGGAGTATTGCTTTGTAAACGGTATTAGGCAATATTGCCCAACCGATGCTCTTCTTTCAACCCCGAGAGGGAAAGTGGATTTGAAAATTCACAGCGTGCGCATCCCCCCCGCTGCTTGAAGCGGGCCGCCAGAGGTGGATAAAGGTTAGCGAGCGAACAAAAAATGAAAAAATCCTCCTTAAATTTGGGAGATCCCCCGTCCCGCTGCTCAAGCGGGACCGTGGGATTCTTCAAATGGTCCAAGGTCGCCCGAAAACCCCGTTACTCCGAACAGATGGAGAGCGGGGTTCTGTATTTTGTAGAGCCGTAAGAAGCGCATGCCGGATAATATGATATCAGGTGTGGGAATAAGACAAGAAAGTCCAGATGTCCCCAAGGTCACACGGAATAAGGTTTTTCATAGGGACGCTTACAATATTTATGTAATGGTAATATGTTAACAGAAAAGTGGGAATCTTATAATGTTACTGACGTCCCGGTAACCACGGATTTCGGCTGATATGATATGACGTTATGATACATACGATTGTCAAAACATAAGGAGAAGCTTATGGAAGATCAGATCGTTTTTGGTGATAGGATGATACCGGTGAAGCTGCCGGACAATGTTCAGAGCGCCCCGCCGGGGCTCTCTACTACCCTTTCCCCTGTGGATAATCCTGAGGAAACGATCCTTAGGGCGCTCCAAAGGCCGTTAGGTCGGCCCCCTCTCCGTGAGATAGTTAAGCCGAATTGGAGAGTGACCATTGCCTTTGATGACCCCACTGTCCCTTGTTTTGCACCTATCTGGGAACCGGCATTAAAGCTTGTTATTGAGGAGCTTGAAAGAGGAGGTGTAAAGAAATCTCAAATAACACTCCTCTGTGCCAATGCACTCCACAGGAAATTCACTCGCCGGGAGTTGGCCAAGATCATCGGGAAGGACTTAGTCGAGGAGTTTGGCTATCGGCTTGTATGTCACGATGCCGAAGACTTTGAAAACCTGACATATTTAGGGACCAGCGAATCCGGTTATGACGTAGAGATCAACAAACTGGTCACCGATTCCGATCTTACCGTCTATATAAACACGGTGGTGTGGCGCGGATTCAATGGTGGATGGAAATCTATCTGTGTGGGACTGGCTTCCTACCGGTGTATCAGATGGCATCACACTCCGGACAGCATGTCAATGTCCATGGAGAAAAACGTCATGCACGAAATATTGAACGAAATGGGGTCCCTTGTCGAAGAAAAAGTAGGAAAAGAAAGGATCTTCAAGATTGAAACCGTCCTGGCCAACCCCCTTCAGATCCATAAGGTATGGAGTGGAGGAATAAATGAAACACGAAAGGCAGCCTTAGACCTCATGAAGTCTCACCTTAAACCCAGACGTGAAATCCTAAAGGAAAAAGCAGACATCGTTCTATATGGTATACCGAACTGGAGTCCCTATGCATCCTTCTCGGTCATGAACCCCATGCTCACCCTCATTTCGACCGGTTTGGGTTACTTTGGAGGGGTCATAGAGGCCATGGGGAAACCCGGATGCTCGGTCATACTGGCAAGCCCTTGCCCGGATCAGTGGAACCATACACACCACCCGACACATCAGGAGATCTGGGACCACATCCTCCCCACGTACCGGGATCCCTACGAAATCGTCGATCTTTTTGAGGAAGATTTTTCCCATCGGCCCGAATACATCTACAAATACCGCCACTGTTATGGATTTCACCCCATGCATGGGATCA
>JAFDAP010000385.1 GCA_019313765.1 Deltaproteobacteria bacterium
TCCATTGAAAAGAATATCGGGTATTTAAAAAAACAGGGGATTGTCAGACGCATCGGACCGGCTAAGGGTGGCTATTGGGATGTGGTGGAAAATTACGAGTCAAAATGATGACTTGTTGGTGACTTATTATGGATAGGTATGATCTGGATTATGCCCCCCTTTGACGACAATGGCGGCATTGGGAAGATGGTTCAGTTATTCGGCAATGAGATGGATCCGATTATTGATGAAATGAATGATGCGTTGGCGGCGTTATGAAGGGGCTCTGGAATATACCTCAAATTTGGAAATGGGTAGAAATAAAATCTCTTGGCGACGTTGTTTCAGGTGGAACACCATCAACCAAAGAGATGTCTTACTGGGGCGATGATATTAACTGGATTTCACCGGCCGACCTTACCGGTTACACAAAAAAAACTATTGCCAGAGGAGCTAAGAGCCTTACGCATCAAGGTCTTGCCAAAAGTTCAGCGAAGCTAATGCCAGCAGGCAGCATTCACTTCTCTTCAAGGGCACCTATTGGATATGTGGCTATCAGTTCTCAGCCACTAAGTACGAATCAAGGTTTCAAGAGTCTTGTGCCAGCTCAAGGTGTATTTAATGAATATGTATATTACTATTTGAAAGCTACCAAATATATTGCGGAAGAAAGAGCCTCGGGCACAACTTTTCGTGAAATATCTGGTACCGCATTTGGCAAACTTCCTCTCCCTTTCCCTCCCCTCCCCGAGCAACACCGCATTGTCGCCAAAATCGAGGAACTCTTTTCCGAACTCGACAACGGCATCAAAAGCCTGAAAAAAGCCCGGGAACAACTGAAAACCTACCGCCAGGCCGTGCTGAAATATGCCTTTGAAGGCAAGCTGACCAAAGAATGGCGCACCCTTCAGAGACGGGCGGGAAACCCACCGGAACCGTCGGAAAAACTCTTGGAGCGCATCAGGAAAGAGCGGGAAAAGCATTATCAACAGCAGATAGTAAAATGGAAACAGGCAGTTACAGAATGGAAAGCGAATGGGGAAAAGGGAAAGAAACCAACGCGAATTTCTAGGCCAAAAACTCTTTCAAAATTAACTTATGAAGAAACTGAAATTTATGGTGAATTACCAACTTCCTGGCGATGGTCAACATTCTGTAATGTCACATATAAAGTTGGTGATATCGACCATAAAATGCCTAAGGACTTCACTGGCGGCTTACCGTATCTATCTACAGGTAACTTAAAAAAAGATGGAACTATTGATTTCGCTAACGCCAAAACAATTTCAAAGGAAGATTATAAAAGATTATCTTTAAAAATAAAACCGGAGAGAGGCGATATAATATTTCCTAGATACGGAACAATTGGCCGCAATATATTAATAAATTTCAATAAAGAATTTTTAGTTTCTTATTCATGTGCAATTATCAAGAATATCCCCTCTTTAATGAATGGCAAATTTATTTACTACTATTCATTATCTCCGGTCATTAAAAAAGAAATTGAAAAGTATACAGTACAAACTACACAAGCCAATATAGGTATTGCATCTATTGAAAATTTTATTTTTCCACTCTGCTCCCTCCCCGAACAACAAGCCATCGTCCAAGAAATCGAATCCCGTCTGTCCGTCTGCGACAAGATTGAACAAACCGTTGAAGACAGCCTTAAAAAAGCGGAAGCCCTGCGGCAGAGTATCCTGAAGAAGGCATTTGCGGGGGAACTGACAAGAGACTGGCGTGAAAAGCACCCGGAGTTGATTACCGGCGAAAACTCGGCGGAAAAACTGCTCGAAAAAATCAAGGCGGAAAAGGCCCGGTCCACTGTCAATCGAAAAAAAACGAGATCAGAGAAAACGAAGATAAAGGTAAAACAATAAAATGAACAACACCGCAAGCATCGTTTCAAAAGTCTGGAGTTTCTGCCACACCCTGCGGGATGACGGCGTAAGTTACGGCGATTATCTGGAGCAGCTCACCTATCTGTTGTTTCTCAAAATGGCCGATGAATACAGCAAGATTTACAAAAAGGACGCCGGCATCCCGGCTGAATACAATTGGGATAGTTTGAAAACCGGAAAAGGGGCCGAACTCGAATCCCATTACATCAAACTGCTTAGAGCACTGGGCCGGCAGAAAGGCATGATCGGCCAGATTTTTATTAAATCCCAGAACCAGATCCAGGACCCGGCCAAACTTTATAAGATCATTCACATGATCGATGCGGAAAACTGGGTCATGATGGGAGCGGACGTCAAGGGGGATATCTACGAGGGCCTGCTTGAAAAAAATGCCGAAGACGTCAAAAGCGGCGCCGGACAGTATTTTACGCCAAGATCGTTGATCAGGGCCATGGTGGAATGTGTGCGACCCGAACCTGACAAAACCATAGCCGACCCTGCCTGTGGCACAGGCGGTTTTTTCCTGGCGGCATATGACTTTTTGATCAACAATTACAACCTGGACAAGGGCCAGAAAATCTTTTTGAAGAATCAAACTTTTTTCGGCAACGAGATCGTGGCCAATGCCCGCCGCCTGGCATTGATGAACATGTTTCTGCATAATATCGGAGAGATTACCGGCGAATCCACCATTTCACCCAATGATTCCCTGATTACCGATACCGGTGACCGGTACGATTATGTCCTGACCAATCCGCCATTCGGGAAAAAAAGCAGCATCACGATCACCAATGGCGAGGGGAAACAGGAAAAGGAAGATCTGAGATACAACCGGCAGGACTTCTGGGCCACCACCTCGAACAAGCAGCTCAATTTTGTCCAGCACGTCCGCACCATGCTCAAAACCACCGGCCAGGCGGCCGTGGTCGTTCCGGACAATGTGCTTTTTGAAGGCGGGGCCGGTGAAACGGTTCGACGGAAACTCCTTCAAAATACCGATCTGCACACCATCCTGAGGCTGCCCACCGGCATATTTTATGCCCAGGGGGTCAAGGCAAACGTGATTTTTTTCGAAAACAA
>JAFDAP010000386.1 GCA_019313765.1 Deltaproteobacteria bacterium
ATGTCTTCAAATTTCAGGCCTACATAATCCATAAGGGATTTGATAGCCGCAAATACCGCGCCTTTGGACCTGATAAGATTGTCTATATCCGACTCTGAAATTGTCAGGTCTTCTCCATTTTCTGTCTCCTGAGAGTAAGCTACTATGAATTGGGCGCCTCCGTCTTTCTCGATTATCCTTTCATTGTTGGTAGAGAGATCGAACTTGCCGTCACGATCAATTATTCGAGTTCGGGCAAATTCATAAATACAGTCAATGAGCCCTGAACCACAGATTCCTCTCGGTTTTGCCTTGCCGATTGTTTCATACGTTATATCGCCATTCATTATCTTTATTCTTTCTATGGCCCCGCGCGTGGCCCTCATGCCATTTTTAATACCCCCGCCCTCAAAAGCGGGTCCGGCCGATGCTGAACAACAGACCATCCATTCGTTATTGCCTATGGCAATTTCCCCATTGGTTCCAACATCAATAAGAACTCTGGTTTCCGGTCTGTCGGCCATACCGCATGCAAGGATTCCGGCTACAATATCTCCCCCCACATAACTGGCCACGTCTGCAATCGTTTCCAGTATCCCGACCGGGTTAATGTCTATGTTCAGGTCCCCGGCACGTATCTGGGGAAAGATATTGGCCGTGGGCACATAAGGGTCCAATCGGATGGAGCAGGGAATAAGTGATAAGAGAAGATGACTCATGGTGGTATTCCCGGCGGCAACAATGGCTGTTATATCTTCAACATTTACTTCCTTTTCATCGGTCAGGGTCTTGATAAGGTTATTGATGTTTTTAATGACGGATTCATGAAGCGGATTGAGCCCTTTTTCCCTGCCACAGGCATAGACCATCCTCGAAATGACATCCTCACCATAATGGGCCTGGAGATTATGACTCCCCGTTATTCCAATCACGCTCCCCGACTTCAGGTGGACCAGTTGAGCAACGACCGTGGTCGTTCCCACGTCAATGGCCAGACCGTAATTCCGTTCAGTAGTATCTCCGGGTTCTATCTGTAATATTCGCCAGGGATCGCCATGTTTGGCAATCGTGGCCGTAACCTTCCAATCGTTATCCCTGAGATTAGAGGCCAGGCCCTGGAGACAGTGTAACGTTGTCTCAAAAGTCTGATAGTCGGTTCTTTTCCTCAGCTCTCTAATAATTCGTTCTATATCACTAATATTGTCTTCTTGAGACGGTTCCTTAAGTTCCATGTATACCTTTTGGACTAAAGGTTCAAAAAGGGTCATGGGATCGGAAGCGACTTTTGCGACTGCGACCTTTTCCGGTTGACTGTAATCAACAACCGGTTGTTCCATCAGGATCTGTTCAGCCTCCAGGCGGGATTCAGGCGGGACAATCACTTCCATGTCGATGTTGACCTTTGCCTGGCAGGCTAAAACATAACCCTCCTTTATCTCGTCTTTAGATAAAAAACTGATAGAATTTTTGTCTGCCCTTACCTTTCCATCAGCAATCTGAACGCGACATTTGCCACAGACCCCTTTCCCTCCACACAGGCTGTTGATATAAACTTCTCCCTTTTCAGCCGCCTCCATAATGGTAGCGCCATCTTCTACTTCAACCTCTTTCCCGTCCGGCAAAAATTTCACTTTATAGCTCTGCATAATAACTCCTTTTACAGTTTGATGTTTTTATGCCTTTATGCGTAACATCTCAAAAAGTTCGGGGGTTTCTTGAAAACCATATTACCCTTCCTACCTGGAAGGCCGTCAATGCTTGATTCGTCAGGTTGGGCATGATCCCCCGCCCATATTCGCTTCATTCGCCCCCCTGGCTATCCAGTCCAAGAATCTATTCAGCAACCCGGATTTCTCCGGCTGCTTTTGTGTAAAAGTTATTGCGGAGCCCACAGCGTTATGGGCCTTTTTTTTGTTTCTGCTTTTACTTTCAGACACCATTAACCGCTTTTCCTTGTTTCACATTGGCAATATGGTCCGCCGATAACACACCATATGATTTTTCATAGCCTGCTCTATTTTGCAATAATCTTGTAGCTTATTGATCTCCTTCCTCCATACTATCCCCCAATTTTTCGAGCAAAGCAAATGTACCAAGGTTTGGGTATAATTGGCCTCGGAGAACCATGGATATCCAGCCCTTCTCTTCAGAAACAACAATGATCAAGGCATCACTAACCTGGCTCAGGCCAAGGGCTGCACAGTGGCGGGACCCCAGACCGAGGGCCTCCAGTTCTGATGTGTTCGGAGTTAAAGGAAGTAAAACGCTCGCTTTTCGGATGTTTGAATCCCGGATAATCACGGCCCCATCATGGAGCGGACTTCCGGGATAAAAGATATTCTCTAAGATCGGCGCGCTAACCGCAGCCTCTATAATGGCTCCTCCTTGAAGGTGTTTGTCCAGGTTGTCTTCCTGCTCCATCACTATGATTGCTCCGTGACGTTTCTCACTCAATTTAGAAAGTGCAAGGACGACCTCTCCCGGGACCTTTATATTAGGGGAGATACAGCACTTGAGGTGGGTCTGTAACAGACCCTGTTCCAATATATTGAGTCCCTCCCGTATTTCGTACAATTTCTGCAAAAAACTGCTTAAAAGAGAACATTCCTTCAGGCATGGGATACCATTGTGAAGCTTTATAACCCTGGCCTTCAGGTCTTCAAGTTGTTCCTTGATCGTCTCTTCTTCACTCAAAACGTGTTTATTCGTTACCAGGTTCATTGTTGTCCTTTCCGTCCACGTATTACCACAAAAGATCTTTCATCATAACTCTATAAAGCCTTCCATTTAAAAAAGATCATCTTCCTTTGATTCACCCATCTGCATCTTATACCTTTATCATAAGCCTAAAGCAAAAAGCGCTCCCCCAACGATAAGTCCAAAGATTAGATTAAAGACCTTAATCAGCACAGAATCCTTGAGGCTGTATGAAAGCAGGGGCAGCATGCCGTGCCCGTCCTGTACAAAAGACGTGGTGAAGCCCTGATTCCGGAATGATTCCCATTAATGCTCCGATCAACAATACCCAGAGCATATGTTCATGAATAAAGGTATCCAGGTTCCAGAAGACCAGGCCCCAGTGCACAAAAAGAAGGGCTCCGAAACTCCACAAGAAAACGCGAAACAAATGCTTCTTTATGATATGGTCCCAGATATGGGATCCAAG
>JAFDAP010000387.1 GCA_019313765.1 Deltaproteobacteria bacterium
ATCGGGCTCTTGTTGATGAAACACAAAAAAATAGGAGCGACTTGCTCTAAATGGATACCCCCTATAGGGAAAACGCATTGGCAGCAGGTTCCTGGATTCCGGCTTTCGCCGGAATGACAAAAAATTATGTTTTTTGAATTTTTGCGAGTACAACAAGCTTATACCCTTTCATAAATGGTGGTCATGCCTATGCCGCCTCCGCCGCACAATGTTGCAAGGCCGACGTTCAAATCACGCTTCATCATTTCATAAATCAGCGAGACAACGATCCTCGCCCCGGTACAGCCCACTGGATGGCCCAGACCGATCCCGGATCCGTTTACATTTGTGATCTTCCTGTCGCATTTAATTCCTCTTTCGCAAGCGATATACTGGGCCGCGAATGCCTCATTTAACTCGATCAAGCCTATATCACCTATTTGCATCCCCGCCCTTTTCAATGCTGTTTCGGTTGCAGGTATCGGCCCAATACCCATGAAAGACGGGTCCACAGCCGCGATGCCGTTACACACATATCTCACAAGCGGCTTGATACCCAGATTTTTTGCCTTATCCAAGGACATGACAAGCACTGCGGCAGCCGCATCATTGATCCCGGAAGAATTCCCCGAGGTCACCGTTCCCCCTTCCTTAAAGGCAGGAGGGAGCTTGGCCAGTTGTTCCATGGTCAGGCCGGGTCGAAAGTGTTCATCTTTATCAAAGATAACCTCTTTCTTCTTTATCTTGACCTTAACCGGAACAATTTCATCCTTAAAACGCCCTTCATTGGTTGCACGTTCCGCATTGTTGTGGGATCTCAATGCCACTTCATCCTGTTCTTCACGGGTAATCCCATATTTCTCGGCAATATTCTCAGCGGTTATTCCCATAATTTCAGAACCGCCGGCATATAATCCTTCCCACATGGAATCGGTCATTTCCTGATGTCTCAAGCGAGCGCCCCAGCGGGCAGACTTGAGATAATAGGGTGCATTACTCATGGTCTCTACACCCCCGGCAATACAGATGTCCGCTTCATTGCACATAATCTTCCGGGCTGCCGAAGCGATGGCCTCCATAGCGGATGGGCACACCCTGTTTAATGTAACTCCTGGTACAGTATCGGGGATTCCCGCTTCCAGAAGACCAACCCTCGCTATATTTACATCCTCCTGTGGATTGTTACAGCAACCAAAAAAAACGTCATCTACCTGAGATCCTTCCACCTGAGCACGGATCAGTACTTCTTTCATCACAATCCCGGCCAAGTCCCTCTGCCTGAAAGAGACTAAACTTCCCCCCATCGTTCCGATGGGGGTTCTTACTGCCGAAACAATGACCACATCTCTCATCAGATTATCTTTCCTCTTCCAAATTTGACGATGTCGTAAAAAGTCAAAAAAATCATTTTTTGTCATTCCCCGCACACAGCAACGGGATCTTCGACAGGCGGAAGCCGGAATCCAGTGTTTTCAGAAACTTATGACTGACCTGGACCCCGGCTTTCGCCGGGGTGACGACTTTTTACGAGTGCATCAAATTTAAATCTATTGTAACCCTGAACGGTGACTCTGAACCTATGAACGCCTACAATCTATTTTACGTTTTTCGAGTCCCCTTTTAAAAACCGTGCAAAGGCCCCCTGCATAAACTTACTTGCAAAGATCGTGGGCATATAGCGCTCAGCCTCCTGATAATCTTCCATTGCCCTACGATTCAATGTGGTCTTTATGAAAGTTTTCGCTATATAGCTATTTGCAGCAATACGTTTGGCAAGGGCCTCGCATTTGGGCATTAACTCCTCATCCTCAAATACATCAATTACGACCCCGAGACGTTTGGCTTCTTCAGGGCCAATCTCGACAGCTGACATACAAAGATATGCCACAACGTTCTTGCCCAGTTTTTCCAGCCCACGCGTTACAGTCCAGGCAGGAACCGCCCCGTGGTTGATTTCCTTCAAAGCAAATTTAGCGCTTAGGGACGCGAAGGCCATATCACAAGCGCCCATAATCTCAAAGCCAAATCCAAAGGCAGCACCATTTACCGCTGCAATAACCGGTGTCTCAGAAAATTCAATCGCCTTAAACGGTTCAAAGCAAATTTTGATAAAGTCAAACCCTGCCTCTGTCTTACCGATGCCGGCAAACTCTTCGACATCAGCACCCGCTGAAAAAACGGGAAAAGGTGTGCCTTTCTTTGGATGTGTAAATGTTTGGCCGGTCAATATAATGCACCCCACATTTTTGTCTGCATCAAGTTCACGAACAGCCTCCGCAAGTTCGCCAAATACCTGAGCATTGGCTGCATTGAGCTTGTCAGGCCGATTGAAGGTAATAATAGCGTAGCCGCCTCCCTTTCTTTCTACCCTAAGAACCTGATAGACCATATCGGGCATTTCCTCCTTTTTCTATTTTTTAACCGGCTTAGACCGAATCCCATTCCAACTGGAGAATCTCCGGGAGTTTGGCACTACGCTCTTTGCCACTCATAAAATCGGTAAAACGGATACCCTGAGGATCAATCTCCCTTATAAGCTCTAATTCTTGCACCGTGGGATTCTCTGTTTCAGGGCAATCCTTCGGTATCTTGACACTGAAACCTGTATTATCAAGAACGTCCTCTGGTCTAACCCCTTTATGAAGAGAAAGGACTACCCACTTTCCACGTTCCACCATCTCCATGACGCAGTAATTGGTCACGACAATCATGGGACCCGGCCGAAGCCCCTGAGCCCGGCGGTCTTCGTCTTTAAAGTAGTATCTCGTGCCGGTCACATAGTTCACTTTTGGCACAAATATATGTTTTGAGTGATTGGCAAAATAGGCCACCGATTTTCTATGGAGTCCAAATACCACAGGGGCACCGGCACCTCCAGGTAGTCGCAGACCACGAGGGTTCATTTCCCGGGTAGGTTTGCCCTCTGCATCACGAATGGGTAAGGGCAACCATGAGATATTGATGTCCCCGTTGGCAT
>JAFDAP010000388.1 GCA_019313765.1 Deltaproteobacteria bacterium
TGACCAAAATACGAAAATCCAAACAATGTTTTGTCCTGGAAGGTTTTGGTCATTGAATCTTGGAATTTGAGATTTGTTTGTAATTTGGTGCTTGGAATTTGTACTTTTAGACACAAAAATCCACGGCAGAGCCATTTAGCTCTAACCTATCCCAGAGGACCAGGTTTTCAATGGAAAAACAAGTTCCTTTAATATCAGCATGTTGTAGATATTATGAGACGATCAATCACCCTTTTCCTTCTTTTCAAAATGTTCCAGGAATCTCTGATTGGCGAGCCTGAGAACATCCTCTGCATTCAATCGCCAGACTCTGGCAAGACCAGCAAGATCGAAGAGAAGATCACCCATGACTTCCCCAACCAGGTCCTTATCTTTTTCTGCCAAGGCAGTTCTCAATTTCTCAAATCGTTCCTGAACACCGTCCCATATTTGCCCTGTATCGGGCGGGGCAAGCCCCGCCCTGAAGACCCTCTCACCTAATCTGTGGGCACTTAAAAGCGCGGGCAGGTTCACCGGTACACTTCTAAGTGAGGATGTCCCATGCAAGGCCCCTTTCTCGGCCTTTTTTATCTTCGCCCAGTTAAGGGCCACATCCTCGGCAGTCTCGACCCTTACCTCGCCGAAGACGTGAGGGTGCCTGCGGATCATTTTCTCCGTGATCCTTTCAATGACCCGGACGAAATCGAACTCCTTCCTCTCCTCGGCTAACCGTGCTAAGAAAAGGACCTGAAACAGGAGATCGCCTAATTCAAGGCATACATCAGCGGAAGACGATTTTTCAATGGCCTCAAGGACCTCATATGCCTCTTCAAGCAGGTATATTTTAATGGTGTCGTCTGTCTGCTCAGCATCCCAGGGGCACCCGCCAGGCCCTCGAAGCCGCTCCACCAATTTAACGAGATCAACAATGGCACTGGATAATCTATTTAGGTCCATCTTTACCGGTGAGGCCCCCCTTCTTTTCAGGAACAACGGCCCCAAATCCCTTTGTATGCCCAAGGAATTTTCTCTTCCATTCCTGATATGAACCCGGTGATACTATGCTGACCATGGACTGGTATGAAGCAATGATCAGGGGAGCCAGCTTTGATCCGGCTATGAGCGGGGTCTTTGAAGGGACAAAAAAGGTAAGCAGGACAATGACAAGATACGTGATGATGATGCCCTTTAAGACGGCAAAACCGGCGCCCAACGTCCTGTCGGCCCAACCGAGAAATGCCTTTTTTAAAAGCATCTTCAGTCCCCAGCCTGCCAAATTGCAAAAAACCAGCACAAGGGCAAAAATTACGGCAAAGCTGATGAATGGAAGAAACATCGTGGAAGGAAGATATTCCTTCAGGTACGCTGTCATCTGGGGCTGATAAAGGTTGGCTAACCAGATACCTAATATCACGCCCGCCAAGGAACCGATCTCCCTGAAAAACCCGCGGAATACGCCACGAACTACAAGAAAAACCATGGTTGCAATGATAATCAAGTCGAGGAGATTCATAGCGGATTTCTATCAAAGCCTACACAACTTCGTCAAGGCCAATAGTGCTTGTTAATCAGTTTCTTTTGTGATAATAACAACGCATGCTGAGCGAAAAAGGGAAAATGGAGCTTATCACACAGATAAGCCTGGATATCGATGAGGTTAAAGACCTGGATATCCTCCTGGAAAGGATACTCACCCATGTCCGAAAATTTTTTAACGCCGACGCAGGTTCCATTTACCTTAAACAGGGTGATGAACTTAAATTCAGTTACACTCAGAACGATACACTGCAGAAAAGGTTAGGGCCTGACAGGAAGCTCATTTACAACACCTTTTTCGTCCCCATCAACAATCAATCCATAGCCGGATATGTGGCCAAGAACCGCCAGATTGTGAACATCCCCGATGCCTACAAAATGAGCGGCCTCGAGCCATACACCTTTGACTCCAACTTTGACAATATCTCCGATTACAGGACCTGCTCTATCCTCACGGTTCCCATGACAAATCAACGGGGCGATGTCTTGGGTGTAATGCAGATAATAAATGCCCAGGACGATCAGGGAAACATCATTCCCTTTTCCCGTTCGGATGAATCCCTGATAAACCATTTCGCAACCAGCGCAGCCCTTGCAGTGGAACGGGCCAAGATGACCAGAAACATTATCATGCGCATGATCAGTATGGCCGAACTGAGGGACCCCAAGGAAACAGGGGCCCATGTCAACAGGGTGGGGTCTTATTCGGTTGAACTGTACGAGGTGTGGGCTCGAAAAAAGGGTATTTCCTCTGAAGAAATTGAGAGGCAGAGGGATACATTGAGAATGGCGGCCATGTTGCACGACGTGGGAAAGGTGGCCATAAGCGATCTGATCCTCAAAAAGCCGGCAAGACTTTCGCAGGATGAGTTTGAGATCATGAAAAGCCATACATATTTAGGCGCCAGGCTCTTTAGAGACGCCCAGTCGGAATTTGATGAGTTAGCCGCCGAGGTCGCGCTCAGCCATCACGACAAATGGGATGGGACGGGCTACCCGGGACATATGGACCCGGTTTCAGAAAAGCCGCTATCCGGCCTTGCAGACCCGGACGGCAGGCCTTTGCCCAAAAAAGGAGAGGATATTCCACTTTTCGGAAGAATCGTCGCAGTGGCTGATGTCTTTGATGCACTTTGCTCCCGCAGGTCCTACAAGGAACCGTGGGATGAAGAACGCGTGCTTGAGGAAATGCGGGTTTCCGCGGGAAGGCATTTTGATCCGGAGATCGTTGATGCCTTTTTCTCCTGTTTTGATGTATTGAAGTCCATATCAAGCCGCTACCCGGATGACACCGACTAATGATACCAGCAATCTCACCTTACTGCTGAATAAATCACAAATTTCAAATTACAACATCAAAACGCGCCCGTCCGCTTTAGCAACCTGACCCTCAACCATAAGTCGGGCGCCGGACACAGGGAGTCAGGGCAAATCGA
>JAFDAP010000389.1 GCA_019313765.1 Deltaproteobacteria bacterium
CAGCAGACGATCCCCGTACATTGCCGCAAGATTCACATCATGAGATACCATAACAACGGTAATGCCCCTTTCCTGTTTCAGCCTTTCCATCAAATCCATCACCCGCACCTGGTGTGCAAGGTCTAAGGAGGCTGTAGGTTCATCCAAAAGCATGATCCGGGGTTCCTGGCAGATGGCCCTGGCAATAAAGACCCTCTGCCGTTCTCCCCCGCTCAACTGGTCTACTTTACGATGTGCCAGGTTCTCCACGCCGGTAAAGGCCATTGCCTGTTTTGCAATTTCCAGGTCTTTTTCCTGTTCCAAACCTAAGACGCCCAAATGGGGAGATCGGCCCATAAGGACCAGTTCGGTTACTGTAAATGGAAAATCAACCGGCACCATCTGCGGGACTAAGGCAATAGTTCTTGCCAGAGTCTTTCGGGTATATTTCCGGATAGAACGCCCAAGGATCTCCAGCCGGCCTTTTCGATATTTCTCGATTCCCGAAATTACCTTCATAAGGGTTGTCTTTCCCGAACCATTTGGACCGATGATGATAAAAAAGTCACCCTTTTGAATGGAAAGGGAAAGATTTTTCAACACAGGGAGGTCCCCATAAGAATGACTCAAATTCCTTGTATCAATGGCTGTATTCATCGTCCGGATCTTTTCAAAAGAATTATAAAGAGGGGTGCGCCAATCAGTGCAGTAATTACCCCGGCAGGCATCTCACCCTGCTCAGGAAGGGTCCTTGCCAAGAGATCACATAAGACCATGTAAGTTCCCCCGCCCAATACACATGCCGGAACGAGCACCCGATGGTCGGGCCCAAAAATAAGCCTCAAGAGATGCGGTATTACCAGCCCGACAAAACCCACTGGGCCGCAGTGCGAAACCGTGGCACTCACCATAAGTGAAGTGGCCACAAGAAGCGTCACGGTCACAACTTTTATATTGACCCCCATGGTCTGGGCCATTTCCTTGCCCATAAGCAACAGGTTCATGGAGTTGGAAAGGCAGAAAAGCAGGACAAAACAGGGAACAAGCGTTGCAGCTAAAATCCCGATCTGGCCCATATCGGCCATGGAAAGATCGCCCAAAAGCCAGAAAATGATATTGTGAAGCCGGGAATCCTGGGTAATTGAGATAAGAAACATGATGAGGGCCCCGCAAAAAGCATTGACCATCACACCAGAAAGGAGCAGGGAGTTCTTTTTCAGCATGGTTTGCCCTGAAGACATGAAAAGAAGGAGAAGAAGCGTGGCCATGCTCCCCGCAAAAGCCAGAACACCCACACCGGGAAAACGGGAAAAGCCCATTAGAATGCCGATTATGGCGCCAATGCCCGATCCGCTTGAAATACCCAGAATATAAGGTTCAGCTAAGGGATTCCGGAGCAGGGCCTGGAAAACCAGTCCGCCCAGGGAAAGGGCTGCTCCCACTAAAGTTGCCAAAAGGACCCGGGGGAAGCGAATACGCCAGATGATGGTGTCCAGCATGGAATCGGCCTCGCGTACTCCGAAAAGGGACTGTATTGCCTGCTTCACGCCACCAGGCGTGGATCCCATTGAAATCCCTAAAAACATTGCCATGAGAAGAAGAAACAGCAGTAGCAATGATATGCTTGAAATGCGTTTTAAAATAGCCGGGTTTTTTGTATTCACTGCTGTTCCTCAAAAAGCTCGGGATGAATCAATTTCAACAACAGTTCAAGACCGTCCACAAGACGGGGTGATGGACGGTCAAACAGATTGGAATCCACCAGAAGGATACGATTGTTTCGCACGGCAGGCACGGTGGGCCATTTACTCCATTTCATTTTTTCACGCTCAAAGCTCGCACCCCTTGCCATGGAAGTAATAATGAACACCTCCGGGGAAAGGGCCAGGACCTGCTCCCGACTGAATCGCGGATATGGAACCGGGCCTTCTGAAAGGTTTTTGCCACCTGCAAGGACTATAAGCTCGTGTATGAATGTCCGGGTCCCCACTGCCACAATAGGGGAAAGCCCAATCTGAAAAAAGACCCGGGGCCTCCCTGTGGCATTTCTTACTAAGGACTTCACCCGCATGATCCTGGAATTCATATTGCCGACTATGGCCTTTGCCTCTTCAGTAGCATTCAGAACCCGCCCGATTTCAAGGAATGTCTTCATAACCGATTCCAGGTTTTTAGGGTCCACCGCATAAACCGGTATCCCCAAAGATTCCAAACGTTCGGCGATCTCCCTGGGGTTTCCGTCCTTTATGGCAAAACAAAGGTCCGGTCTTAAGGCCACGATTTTTTCCACATCCAGGCGCACATAAGAACCCACTTTGGGAAGCTTTGCAGCATCAGGGGGAAAATCACTGAACCGGGTCACACCCTTCAGGCGATGTTCCCGGCCCAAGGCAAAGATAATTTCCGTGATACTGGGTGCCAGCGACACAACCCGCTGGGGATCATCAGGCAGTGTGACCTTTCTGCCCAACTGGTCGACCACTGTTTTGGCCGACAATGGCGTTCCCGCTGACAGGAACAATCCGCTAATAAACAATAAAATGATATTGATACATATGTATTTCATAAATTCTTTGCCAAAAAAAACCCGGACCAATAAAAATCGATCCGGGGATATCCCTTAATGAAAACTCAAAAGAAAGTCAATTTTTTCTTTTTGTCCTATAACCTATCCTCTCGAATCTTCATACCTTTTTCCTCCTTTCATATTGTCAAGCTGACGGCTTTATGTTTCAAATGTCTTCAGGTTTCCCTGCCCCCTACCATCCCTATTCACCATCAGGCTTGACAAGGAGATTTTAAGGATTAATTTTGACAACCTCGTAAAAAGTCGCTTCGCGCCTTTTTTCTCGGCGGAGGAGGGCTACCCCTCCCCCGCCATTTGAAGTGAATTCAAATGGTTCCACCCTCTCCGAGGCGTAGGCTCTACCCTCCGGCCTGGAAGCCCTACGGGCTGGAAGCG
>JAFDAP010000390.1 GCA_019313765.1 Deltaproteobacteria bacterium
CGTACCATATGTACGCCTCCGCCCAACCCCTTGACTTCCTTGATCTTGTAAAAAATTGCTCATTTCTGAATTGGACACTTGCAAGTGCGCTTTTTTCATTTATGGATGGGCACTAATTACATTATCGTAACAGATTGTAACTTGAATTTCGCTTATGTTACCCTCTATTCCGTCTTCCCGGTTCTCAAACATTTCTTCGAAAAATACGCACATCCATCCGGTTAATATTGTTGGCAAATTTGTTTTATGCCGGTTGAATCCTTTGGCTCCACATTATGGCACAAAAATTGCTATTATATTAGGGCGAGCACCGGAGATTGACTGAATACTGAGGTTCCGTTCTTTATATTTATCAATCACGAGGTTATGAGATGAAAACTTTTTCGAATATAGTAAAAATAGCGGCTTGTATTGTTTTCATATGGTGTGTTTCGAGCGCTGCAAAGCCCTATTGGAACAAATACTGGCTTGGGCATGAGATACGCTCTGCTGCCATATATGGAACAAAAAATAGCATTTCGGATACGAGGACGTTCCTAATCGAAAAAATAAAATACGACTGGCCTGGTTTTAGAGGTGACGATTTTTTTATAGAAAAAGACACAAATGATAACGTCACCGTAGGCATCGAATACTGTGATGCAATAAGTGTTTTCGGCGTGAGTCTAAAGGAACTCGAATTTACAGTGGAAAAAACCGCTTCGGAAGTTGATGCGATTCTTTAGGCTTCGCTTTCTCTTGGTGAGTCCAGTCGTATTGACTCAATAAGTACCGGTTATAGTGCCCGCACAAAAAAACTGACGATTTCTTGCCTTCCTGCCTCAGGCAGGAAGGCGCTATCTCAAAATTCACCTACCCACATAAGTCTACACCACCGTTCCTTTCTTTGACCAACCAAAACGCATTCCGCGCGCCCACTGAACCTTTTAGGTTCAAGGCGAAGGCATAATCTTAAATGGATTTTCTATTCCCTTAGGGCTTGCACAAAAATAACTTAGCAGAATTGGCGCCCGGATTTGGGTCATATTTGGCTGCTCCAATTGAGCAAAACCAGAGGGATAGTACTACTATCGCGAGGGTTTTGCGATTGAGGAGCGGCCAAAGATGGCCCGAAGATGGGATGCAAAAATGTAAAGTTATTTTTGCGTAAGCCCTTAATATCTGCTATTGCTTCATCCTGACATTTTGTGTACAAAGATATAAAAGATAGGTTCCTGATTTTGTGCATATTAAAAGCTGTGCATTTCAAGGATTGCCGTGATTGAGCAGAACACACAAATCATATTCAATAAAAAGGTTGCCTCTGGGACTTTCTTGATGGGCCTGAGGTCCCCTGAGATCGTGGTAAAAGCAAGGCCGGGTCAGTTCGTAATGATCCGGGTAAGCCCGAATACGGACCCGCTTTTGAGACGCCCTTTTTCCATATGCGGGACCCGGGGAAATGATCTGTTTCTCATCCTCTACAAAGTCGTGGGGAAAGGCACTGCCATCCTGTCAAATGTTAGGAAAGGGGAAAAATTGTCGGTTTTGGGTCCCCTTGGAAGGGAATTTGAACTCCCCGAGCCAGGGCGCAAATCCCTTTTAGTTTCAGGCGGTATTGGTGTGGCCCCGCTTGTTTTTCTGGCCCAGGCGGCAAAAAACAATTTAGTATTTATTGCCGGATACCGCTCTGCCAGTGAGATGGTGCCAATGGAGCAGGTTTGCCCCAGCCGCACGGATATCTCAATTGCCACGGATGATGGAACGGCGGGTCATCCGGGTTTTGTCACAGAAATCCTTGAATCCCATTTAGCCGGATCTGCCGATGACTATCCAAAAATCTTTGCGTGTGGTCCCCTGCCCATGCTGAAACGGGTGGCGGCCCTGACCATTGATCGGGACATTCCCTGCCAGGTGTCTCTGGAGGCAAACATGGCCTGCGGACTGGGTGCCTGCCAGGGTTGTGCTGTAGGGGCTTCAAAAGACAGCGACAGAACCTATTACCATGTGTGCCAGGACGGGCCGGTTTTTGATGTTCACACGTTAGACTGGGAATCTTTGTAAGCCATGTCCGAACCTGATCTAAAAGTACGAATAGGTCCCCTGAAATTAAAAAATCCGGTACTGACCGCATCCGGTACGTTTGGTTATGGGCAGGAATTCTCTGAGCTGGTGGACCTGAACGAGCTTGGCGGTATTGTGGTCAAAGGACTTTCCCTCAAGCCCAGGGCAGGGAACCCGCCTCCCAGGATCGTGGAAACCCCCTGCGGCATGTTGAATGCAATCGGCCTGGCCAATATCGGCCTGGAAAGCTTTTTAAGGGAAAAACTCCCCTGGCTGCAGAAACTCAATACGGCGGTAATCGTCAACATATATGGACACAGCATAGATGAGTATGGCGCCGTGGCGGCCGGCCTTAAAGGGGTTGAAGGCATATCGGCCATTGAGGTAAATATCTCATGTCCCAACGTGGAAAAAGGCGGCATGGCCTTTGGCACGGACCCGGATATCTCCGCAAAAGTGACCGAAAAGGTCCTTAAAAACACGGACAAACCGGTAATCGTCAAACTGACCCCAAATGTCACGGACATTACGGTAATAGCCAAAGCAGTGGAAAAGGCGGGCGCCCATGCGGTTTCCTTGATCAACACGCTTACCGGTATGGCCATTGACGTTGAAACACGCGTTCCCAAATTAGCCAATATCTCCGGGGGTCTGTCCGGGCCTGCCATTCGACCTGTGGCGGTCTATATGGTCTATCAAGTGGCAAGGTCCGTTAAAATCCCGGTCATCGGGGTGGGAGGGATCATGGATTACCGGAATGCCCTTGAATTCCTCATAGCCGGGGCGAGCGCGATCCAGGTGGGCACGGCCAACTTTGTTGACCCGGGGGTTTCCCTTAAGATCATAGAAGGGTTAAAAAAATTCTGTGAGGATCAGGGAATTAGCAGTATTGAGG
>JAFDAP010000391.1 GCA_019313765.1 Deltaproteobacteria bacterium
GAGCACCAGGTTTTCAATGGAAAAATAAAGGAGGCATAGCCAATGTCAGGTCATTCAAAATGGAGTTCCATCAAGCACAAAAAAGGAGCTGCAGATGCCAAGCGCGGCAAGATTTTCACCAAGCTTATCAAGGAAATAACCGTGGCCGCCCGTATGGGTGGCGGCGATCCGGAAGGTAATCCTCGCTTAAGAAGCGCCATTACCGCTGCCAAGGCAGAAAATATGCCCAAGGAAAATATCGAAAGGGGCATCAAAAAGGGCACGGGTGAGTTAGAGGGGGTATCTTACGAGGAGTCAAATTATGAGGGCTACGGGCCGGGCGGTGTGGCCGTGTTGGTTGAATGCCTGACCGACAACAAGAACAGGGCTGTGGCCGAGGTCAAGCACCTTTTTGAGCGGCACGGCGGAAACCTTGGCGAGCCCGGATGTGTTGCCTGGATATTCGAGCAGAAAGGCCTGATCGTATTTGAAAAAGACAAGGTAGAGGAAGAACAGCTCCTGGAGCTGGCTCTGGAAGCGGGCGCAGAAGATGTTAGTGAAGATGAGACCGGGTTTGATGTCATTACCGACCCTTCGGATTTTGAAGCGGTCAAAAAGGCCATAGATGATGCGGGCCTGACCCATACCTTTGCAGAGGTAACCAAGATCCCCAAAAACACCGTGGCATTAGAAGAAAAAAAGGCACAGCAGATGCTGAAATTGATGGAGGGGCTCGAGGACAATGATGATGTAAACCATGTCTATGCCAATTTTGACATATCCGACGAGGTCATGGAGGCGTTAAGCTGATGTTAGTGCTGGGGGTAGATCCCGGCTCACACGTTACAGGTTACGGCCTGGTTGAGAAAAAAAACAACCAGTTGATCTGCATTCATTCCGGCCAGGTCACCTCCTCTGCAAAGATCCCTTTCTATGACAGAATCCACAAAATCTTTAAGGCCATGGCGGAGATCATGGAACGCTATCGGCCCGGGGAGATGTCCATTGAAGATGTTTTTTATGCCAAAAACATCCAGAGCTCTCTGAAATTAGGTCACGCCAGGGGCGCGGTCTTGATTGCTGCAGTTCAATGCGGTGTGCGCATCTTTGAATACACCCCTCTCGAGATTAAAAAATCGGTCGTCGGCTATGGCAGGGCGACCAAGGAACAGGTTAATTCCATGGTCAGGATTATTCTGAATCTCAAGACCACGCCGAAACTCGACACATCAGATGCCTTGGCCGCCGCCATATGCCACATAAACACCTCACGGTTTAAATCCCTGACCAAGGAATAGAAAATGATTGCACATATAAACGGCTTAATATTCAGAAAGACAACCCAGTCGGTAATTATTGAGGCCAATGGTATCGGCTACGAGGTTTTTGTACCCCTTTCAACCTTTTATACCCTGCCGGAAAAGGACGAGCAGGTAAATCTTCACATTTACACCCATGTAAGGGAAGACGCCCTGATACTGTTCGGTTTCCAGACAAGACTGGAAAAAGACCTTTTCCTGATGTTGATCGCTGTTTCAGGCATCGGTCCTAAGCTGGCCACCAACATCCTGTCCGGCATCGGGCCAGGGGAACTTCTCGATGCAATGGCCAGAGGTGATGCTCTCCGGTTGCAGGCCATTCCGGGCGTGGGCAAAAAGACCTCAGAACGAATTGCCCTGGAATTGAAGGATCGCGCGTTAAAAGTTCTTGGCCGGGAGGATCTTCCACCGCTGCCCTCCGTTGAAGGCGAGGACAAGGGCCTTGTGGATGACGCGCTGTCAGCTCTCCTCAACTTAGGATATTCGCCAAAAGCCGCCAACATGGCCATTGAAAAAGCACGATCCAGGGCCACGGAACTCACCCTTGAAGGGTTGATCAGGGAGGCATTAAAGGTCCTGGCTTGATTGAAAGACTAAATCTTTGACAGGATTACAGGATGAACAAGATATGAATATGTAAAACGAAAAAATATCCGTACATTAGGGAGATTAACAGCATTGCATAATAAACCGGTTGCTTTTATGAAGTTTTTAACAAATCATGTCAATCCTGTTATCCCGTCAAATTATTTCTCGAATTGCTGGATGCTTGATAACAATTTATGGAAGAAAGAATCATAGATCCTGAACCGCAGCCGGATGAAATTCCGGCGGAGATAAGTCTCAGGCCCAACACCCTTGATGAATACGTGGGCCAGGAGGAGATGAAAAGGAACCTCCGGGTCTTTATCGAGGCGGCCAAGGGCCGTTCCGAGGCCCTTGACCATGTGCTGTTTCACGGGAGTCCAGGTTTAGGCAAAACCTCGCTTGCCCACATCATAGCCAATGAACTTGGAGTTGATATCAAGAGCACATCCGGACCGGTCATTGAAAAAGCCGGGGACCTCGCGGCCATATTGACCAGCCTTCAGCCCAAGGATATTCTATTTATTGACGAAATCCACCGTTTGAATCATGTGGTCGAAGAGATCCTTTATCCGGCCATGGAAGACTACCAGCTTGATATCATTATCGGCCAGGGTCCCTCGGCCCGGACCATGAAGATCCCGCTCCCCCCGTTTACATTAGCCGGCGCCACCACCCGGACCGGGCTTCTGACCCCTCCTTTGAGGGATCGTTTCGGGGTGGTCCTGCGGGTGGATTTTTACAAGCCTGAGGACCTCCAAAAGATCATTGTCAGGTCGGCCAGTCTGCTGGAAATACCCATCAAGGAGGCAGGAGCTTTTGAAATAGCCAAAAGGGCACGGGGCACGCCCAGGGTGGCCAACAGGCTTCTGAGACGGGTCAGGGACTTTGCCGAAGTGAAGGCGGACGGGATCATCACCCAGGAGGTGGCGAGCCGGGCCCTGGACATGTTGGAAGTGGATGATAAAGGTCTGGACAAGATGGACCGCCACATTATGTTGACCATCATGGAAAAGTTCGATGGCGGGCCTATCGGTTTAGGTAGCCTCTC
>JAFDAP010000392.1 GCA_019313765.1 Deltaproteobacteria bacterium
TGATTCACCTTTAGTGTGATTAGCCTTTGTGCTCTTCAATCCTTACCCTTTTCAAAGGTCTCGCTGTACTATATCTCTTTCACGGTTCATAAAACGTATTCTGAGACCTTTGCAAAACGTCCACTTTTGCCCAATCTCTGCGTCAGGCTCAAATTTTAATCCTCGAAATACTCGATGTATGGATGCCTGTCCCGCTGTATTTAAGCGGGGTGGTTAAAATTTTCGTCTTCTCCCGCTCAAAGTCCGGGATCTTCGACTTGACCTTGAACAAAATTAAACATTTTTCAAAGGTCTCATTCTAAACGTATCATGCAGATTTAAAACCCGGTGAACTCACTTTCATTAGGTTAACGGACCAGAACCGGTCGTTCTATCTCATTACGGAATCAATCTGGAGATTCAGCGCTCGTGCCCGGCCCTGAATATCTACTGCCACACCATCCCGCTCTTTTAGTACCTGGAAATAGTCACTGGCAATATCAAAGGCGACTAAAATGGCGGTTTTTCTTTCTGAAAGGCCATCGGTGCTGTCAATAATCGCCTCGAATTTGTCATTCACAAATCGCGCGATGTCCCGGACCTGCTCCTCATCTTCATCGCTCTTAATCCGGTATTCATGACCAAGGATTGTGACTGTAACAGGCTTTTCCAAGCACATTCACCTGGGATTTAAATCCCGATATTCTCAATTTTCTCCAAAAGGGAGACAATCCTTTGCCTGGCGCTGTCCCTGCCTGCCTTGAGGCTTTCCAGTTGCTTGTTCAAATCGGCTATTTTTTCCCCTTGAATCTGGGCCTTTTCAGCAATGGATTCCTTCTCTCTTTTTAACACCGTTATAAATTCAATCAGATTGTCTATCTTCTCTTCTAACAATTGAAATTGATCGGTCTCTCCTGCTGTATCCATAAACTCTCCCATCTAAAAAAATAGAATATTTTTATATTTTATTCCTAATACCTATAAAGGTCAATAAAAAAGGCAAACGCCAGAGGCGCTTGCCTTTTTTGAAGCGGCGAAGTCCCGCCGGTAGGCGGGATTTCATAAAATTGCGAAGTAATTTTATAACCTGTTGGATTATTTCGCCTTTTCAGCAACCTTGATACGCATGATCGCCCTTTTCAAGGCCACCTCGGCCCTTGCAAAATCGATATCCTCGGTCCCTCGATCCTTTGCCAGTCTTTCCTGGGCCCTTTCCATGGCCTTACGTGCACGCTCCGTGTCAATGTCCTGGGCCTTTTCTGCGGCATCCACCAAAACAGAAACCTTATTATCGGATACCTCTGCAAAACCGCTGGTTACGGCTAAGCGTTCTGTTTGACCGCCTGAAGTGTACCTGACTTCGCCCGGCAAAATTCCCGTAAGAAAAGGCACGTGCCCCTCTAATACGCCAAACTCACCTAAGGACCCGGGCGCCACTACGATCTCCACTTCCTGGCTCACCATCACCTTTTCAGGGGTCACAACCTCTACGTGTAAATTTCCCATGAATCAATCACCTCTACTTGGTAGCGGCAGCCATTTTTTCTGCCTTTTTCCGGGCCTCTTCAACATTACCCACCATGTAAAAGGCCGCCTCCGGCAGATCGTCGTGTTTGCCCTCGATAATCTCCATGAATCCCTTGACGGTCTCAGCAACAGGCACATATTTACCCGCAGTGCCCGTAAAGGTCTCGGCCACGTGGAATGGCTGGGACAGGAATCTCTGGATCCTTCGAGCCCTGCCCACCGTAAGCTTATCCTCGTCCGAGAGTTCGTCCATTCCGAGGATTGCGATAATATCCTGGAGGTCTTTGTATTTTTGGAGTATCTGCTGGACCTGTCTTGATGTGTTATAGTGATCTTCGCCTAATACATTGGGATCAAGGATTCGAGACGTGGAATCCAATGGATCGACAGCAGGATAAATGCCTAACTCGGTGATCTGCCTTGAAAGAACCACCGTACCGTCCAGATGGGCAAAGGTCGTGGCAGGGGCCGGGTCTGTCAGGTCATCCGCAGGCACATACACACACTGCACCGATGTAATTGAGCCCTTGGTAGTTGACGTAATCCGCTCCTCAAGCTCACCTAAGTCGGTACCTAAGGTAGGCTGGTAACCAACGGCAGAGGGCATACGTCCAAGCAGGGCCGAAACCTCCGAACCTGCCTGTGTGAACCGGAAGATATTATCGATAAAAAGAAGCACGTCCTGGCCCTTTTCATCCCGGTAATACTCCGCAGCCGTCAGGGCCGACAGGGCCACCCTCGCACGCGCCCCGGGCGGTTCGGTCATCTGGCCGTAAATCAGGGCGGCCTTCGGGAGAACACCTGATTCCTTCATCTCTAAATAAAGGTCATTACCCTCCCTTGTCCTCTCACCAACGCCGGCAAAAACGCTGATCCCGCCGTGCTCCATGGCGATGTTGTGGATCATTTCCATCATGACCACGGTCTTGCCCACACCAGCACCGCCGAACATCCCCATTTTTCCACCACGGGGAAACGGGACCAGGAGATCAATAACCTTTACCCCTGTCTCAAGCACGTTGACCGAGGTGTCCTGCTCTTCAAATGACGGGGCATGGCGGTGAATAGGATAAAATTCAGTGGCATCCACAGGACCCAGTCCATCCACGGGCCTCCCCACCACATTGAGTATGCGGCCTAAGCCGGGTTCCCCAACAGGCATCTGAATCGGTTTTCCGGAATTCTTTACTGTCATACCCCGCACAAGGCCGTCTGTCACGTCCATGGCAATGCACCGGACAACGTTGTCACCTAAGTGCTGGGCCACTTCCACAACAAGATTATCCTCTACATCATCTATGGTAGGGTTGGTGATAAAGAGCGCCGTGAGAATTTCGGGAAGCTCTCCCTCTGCAAACTCAACATCGACGACCGGACCAATAATTTGAATTAATTTGCCCTCGTTCATGGTTAAATTAAGACCTCCTT
>JAFDAP010000393.1 GCA_019313765.1 Deltaproteobacteria bacterium
CCTGTCCTCTTTGGATATTTTCTCTTTTTTGCGTTTCTGAAGACGAGCCTTTCCCGGTTTCAGTCAGACCCCGGGGAGTTAGACAACGTCCGCTTCTACAGTGGGGGGTTGGCAATGTTTATTACTCTTTTCTTCGGAATTGGGGTGCTTTTTACGGCCTGGGGGCTTCAAAATGCCCTTGTTAGCGCAATTGGAGGAGTGACCAAGACGGAAGCCGGCCAGTTGGGCGCATGGGGGATTCTGCAAAGGCTGGTGGATAATGGCATACTGATCGCATTGTGGACAACCATAGTAGGCGGTGTGGGAGGATATCTGATGCGGCTTGCCAAGCATTTTTTCTTAGGCAGGGAACTGATCCGTTTTTCAAGTCAGCGGATGGAAAGCGATAAAATGAGGTTTTTTGAAAACTTTGAGTCCATAAGGCTACATTTAGAGCGGATAGAAGAGCACATGCCCCGGAACCCGGTAAAGGGAGAACAGTAGAATATCGTCGTGCCAAGGTAAATCCGAAACCTTGGGAGTCTCGCGAAAGCGGGAGGAAATTGGCTGATGTTACCCAATGGGTGAGGGTCGAAAGATCCAATTCCCATCTGGCTAAAGGTTAGCCACCAGGCCAGCAGAGAAGTCCGAGGGCAAACCCGGTAACGGGAGTCCGAAGCCGGACGGGATCAAGGGCGTAGGCTCTGTATTGAGCTCCGAAATATGTATCGTTGTGGACCGAGAGGATATCCTTCTGATACTCAGGAGGTAAAGCCGACAGCTTCGATGTGCTGGAAGGCATCAGTCCTGAATGCGCTATGGTGAGTATTTAGCGACTCCACCGGGGTCTTAGACCAGGGCATGTGCACACAGGGGTAGCTCGGGAACTTGGGAGATCCAAATGTTTCCTTGATAATGATGCGGAATTGGGCACCGGCCATGAATAGGTGAACGTCCAGGCACTGGAAAGGGGCGCTCAATCCCTACCAGTGAGCGAAATCAAAGGAGCAATCAAGGTATCAGGGGCGGATAGCGAACAGCGAACAATCCTGAGACGGACATTTGGAGGTCTTAGCGGATCATAGTACCGATGGTCGGGAATCGATGTGTGCCTCCCCGATCGATAGGATGGGGAACCTGGTCCGAGGGACCCATTTAAGGGAAGGTGAAGCCGGGCATAACGTTTTACTGGTTGGCACTATGGAAGATACACAGAGATCACAACCCATATCAACAGAAAACCAGGAAATTGCAAAGCAGGCTGCTTGCGAAACCGAACGGAGTTCGGTCTCTTCATGGGAAAACAGGCCTCTGGTACTAACGGGGGAGTCTTCACTTGAATGGATTAGGATGCTGGCAAAGAAAGAGCCAGGGACGATATTTACGTCCCTCGCCCACAGGATTGATTTGGATCTGCTTAAACAATCCTTCCAAAAGATCCGTAAAAATGATTCTACCGGGGTGGACAAGGTAACGGCAAAGGAGTACGGCATAAACCTTGAAGAAAACCTCTATAATCTACATCAACGACTGCTGAGAGGTCAGTACGTTGCCGCACCGGTAAGAAGGGTCTGGATCGACAAGGAAGGAGGAAAAAAGCGGCCAATAGGAATAACCGCACTGGAGGACAAAATCGTCCAGAAGGCAGTGGCAATCATATTGGAAGCGGTGTATGACGCAGATTTTTATGATTTTTCTCATGCATTTCGGGAGGAACATAGTCAGCATGGAGCGATCTCTGAAATACGGGAGTCGTGTATGAGGCTGAACGTTGGCTGGATCGTGAGCGCGGATATTACAGGACTGTTTGATAACATCGAACATAACCATCTTCGCAACATGATAAAGCGGAGAGTCAATGATGGAGGAATACTGCGCTTAATCGGTAAATGGCTTAATGCAGGAGTAATGGAAGAGGGCCATCTTTCCTTTCCTGGGAAGGGAACTCCTCAAGGCGGTGTGATTTCACCCGTGCTATCGAATATATTTCTTCACTATGTGCTTGATGACTGGTTCGTGAAAGAGGTTAAGCCACGAATGAAGGGACGGTGCTTCATAACTCGCTATGCAGATGACTTTATACTCGGATTTGAGCTGGAGTCTGATGTACAACGTGTAATGGATGTACTGCCGAGGAGATTTAATTGTTACGGTCTATCTCTTCATCCGGATAAGACAAAAGTTATATTGTTCAGGAAGCCTTCTTTAAAAGAAAAGGGGAAAGGTCCTGGGACTTTTGACTTCCTCGGGTTCACATTTTACTGGTCAAAATCAAGAAATGGTTACTGGGTATTGAAGAAGAAAACCATTGGAAAACGCCGGTCTCGTTTTATGAAAGAGTTATGGCAGTGGTGTCGTAGGCATCGCCATGATAAAATAGAGGATCAACACGAAAGGCTGACCAGTAAGCTGCGTGGGTACTTCAACTATTTTGGAGTTCGCGGAAATTATAAGGCGCTTGAGGTAGTGTACAAACACGCCGAGAAAGCCTGGAAATTCTGGTTGAGCCGAAGAAGCCACAAAGGCCGAGTAAATTGGGAAAAGTTTGCGTCAATTCGAGCAACCTTTCCATTTCCAAAACCCAGGATAGTCCATAACAATATCTAAAGTTGCCAGCCGGACTGCAAAGTTATGCGCCAAACGGGGTATTCGCCTGTTTGGTTTCCAGTGTGGTGAAAAGAATTGGAACCGAGGAACCGTATGAGGGAAATCTTCACGTACGGGTCTGTGGGGGGAGCGTTGGGTAACCAATGCTTCTACCCGGAAACCGCAGAACCGCGGAAGGTTGAATGTAAATCTATGTTCTGGCAAGAAACAGACATAAAGGAAGGTGATTATGGCGGGGCTGAAAACGACACCCTACAGACCGATATCTTCCGCTTCCTCGCTATCATCGGATTCTGCTTGATGGCTGTCTTCGCCCTGGTTCAGGCTATTCCGGTCACAGCCACGA
>JAFDAP010000394.1 GCA_019313765.1 Deltaproteobacteria bacterium
GCTTCGCAATATGGCCAGGGAATCCTCACGTCCCTTCAATGAGCCCCTGCAGCACTTCGCTATCGAACGGTTCATCTATCGGCTGTCCAAAAGCCCCCACGCAGACAGGTTCATCCTTAAAGGTGCTCTGATGCTCTCGGTGTAGAGTGGTCCTGTCTCGCGTCCCACCATGGACATAGATCTTCTGGAAAAAATCGACAACAGCATCGAAGAGATCAAAGCCGTTATGAGAGACGCCTGCAAAATGGATGTTGAGGTCGACGGGATGTTTTTTAATGAGCAGACGGTGTCAGCCGCCAGAATCACTGAGGATGCAGAATATGAGAGCGTGCGCGTCCGGATAAAGGGCAACCTCGGCAACGCGCGGGTTTCGTTGCAGATAGATATAGGGTTTGGAGACGTGATTGTGCCGTGTCCCGGAAAGGTGGCATATCCGGCGCTTCTCGAATTCCCGTCACCCGAGTTGAATGGCTATACCATGGAGACTACTATTGCTGAGAAGTACCAGGCCATGGTGAAGCTCGGTGTCCTGAACAGCAGGATGAAGGATTTCTATGACATCTGGATGCTGTCCCGCACGTTCGACTTCAATGGCGAGGTGTTGGCCGAGGCGATCGAAAGGACGTTCCACGGCACATGGAAGGCTTCCGGCCCTTGGGTCCCAGCGAGTTGATTTATGTGACCCTTTTGAAATCGAAATGTTAGAAAGAAATTAAAAACTTGACAAATAGATCTGAGTGGATTATAATATTTTATTCGTAGTCATTCTCTTGTAAATTCGGTTCAATAATTATGATAGATTTTTCGCAAAACATTATCGTCATTATCAGCGCAACAGGGGTAGTTCTGCCCTTGTTGCTCCTCCTTTTGGTCGTTAGACTAAAATGTCCTGGCCTGATAATGACATGATCTAAGCAAGACCCTTTAAAATCCGTTATCAGGCCAGCCTGGTAACGGATTTTTTTTGTCAAAAATTATGGGGAGAGAAAAATGATGCATAAACAAATTACTCTCTACGACACCACCCTTCGGGACGGCACCCAGGGCGAACAGGTCAACCTCTCGGCAGAAGACAAGTTGAGGATCGCAAAAAAACTCGATGGTTTCGGCATCTCTTATGTTGAGGGGGGATGGCCTGGTTCTAATCCAAAAGACGCCAGGTTTTTCGAGATGGCCCAAAAAGGCGATTTCAAAAATGCCAGGCTCACGGCCTTTGGGAGCACACGCAGGCCCGGGACAGCCCCTGAAATGGACGAGAACATCAGGGCTCTTCTGAAGACTGAAACAGAGACCGTGACCATTTTCGGAAAGAGCTGGGACCTTCATGCCACAGAGATCTTGAAGGCTTCATTGGAAGAAAATCTAATAATGATTGAAGAAACCGTGGCATATCTAAAAGGAAATAGAAGGGAAGTGATCTATGATGCGGAGCATTTTTTTGATGGCTACAAGGCCAACCCTTCATATGCCATGAAAACCTTAGCCGCCGCACAGGAAGGTGGCGCAGACGTCATTGTCCTTTGCGATACCAACGGCGGCAGCATGCCCCGGGAGATTGAGGAGGTCATGGTGAATATGGCCCCCAGTTTGGGGGTTCTGATCGGCATCCATGCCCATAATGACTGCGGTCTTGCCTTGGCAAATTCTCTAATCGCTGTCCAGGCGGGTGCCCGAATGGTCCAGGGAACTATCAACGGTTATGGAGAGCGGTGCGGCAATGTGGATTTGATCTCCGTTATTGGAAACCTTCAGTTTAAAATGGGTTATACCTGCATTGCAGAAGAAAACCTGAAACAGCTCACTGAACTGTCCCGCTATGTGAGTGAGGTGGCCAATGTGCCCCCACTTAATCAGCGCCCCTTTGTGGGAAAAAGTGCCTTTACCCATAAGGGCGGAGTCCACGTCAGCGCCATTCAGAAAAACCCGGCAGCCTACGAACATATGGAGCCGCAACAGGTCGGTAATCGGCGAAGGGTGTTGGTTTCAGATCTTTCAGGCAAGAGCAATATCGACTATAAGGCCCGTGAAATGGAGATAAAACTTGGGGGAAATGGCTATGACAGCCAGAAAATTGTTGGTGAGATCAAGAGATTGGAGGATGAGGGCTATCAATTTGACGCTGCGGAAGGGTCTTTAGAACTCTTAATAAAAAAGGTGACCGGTCAATTTCAGGAGCCCTTTACCCTTGAATCGTTTCGAGTTACCACTGAGAAGAACCGCTCGGGTCCGGGCACCTGTCAGGCAACCATCAAGATCTCCGTCGGAGAAGAGGATGAAATCACTGCCGCCGAAGGGGACGGGCCGGTGAATGCCCTGGATAACGCCCTGAGAAAGGCCTTGACCAAGTTCTTTCCCCAGATTGTAGAGATGGGCCTGGTTGACTTTAAGGTGCGCGTCATTGACGGAAGTGGCGGCACCGCATCCAAGGTCAGGGTCCAGATCGAGTCCAGAGATTCACGTGAGATCTGGTCTACTATCGGCGTTTCAGAAAATGTCATTGAGGCAAGCTGGCAGGCATTGGTAGATAGCTTTCAATATAAACTGTCCAGAGAACTTGAAAGAACCGACCGGAGTTAAATGATGAGAACAGATAAAGGTCACGGCATGGAGGAATGCGCCGCAGATTCCCGAGAACAGAGGGATCTGCGGAGGGTCCTTAGATAGTGCCATCCATAAATGGCTATTTTCTTGATCTTGCAATCCCGCCTTGGGCGGGACTCATTTCTGGATGAACACTATATATAGTATGCGGGAAGATAGGTGTGAGAGGGGGAATCTGTGTTCACTATCCCCAACTCGATCCCGCCTCAGGCAGGACTCAACTATTTGATGAACCCTAAGGAGGTTATTCCATGGAAGATCATGTCGTTATATTTGATACAACACTCAGGGACGGGGAGCAATCCCCAGGGGCAAGCATGAATGCTG
>JAFDAP010000395.1 GCA_019313765.1 Deltaproteobacteria bacterium
GGCCGGGTTGAACCACGAAGATATCAGGAGGGTATTTATCACCCATTTTCACCCTGACCATACGGCCGGCCTCATCCATTTCCTGTTTACAACGAAAAACCCCTCCATACTCAAGAAACGGGACCCTTTTGTTATTGCAGGTGCCCTTGGCTTGAAAGAATTCATAAATCGCCTCCAGGGAGCATATAGTGACTGGCTGAGTCTTCCACCGGAGATAATAAAAATTGAAGAACTGGATGGGCACGAAAAGATTATAAGAGATTATCCCGGTTTCAGAATCATTGCACAGCCCGTAAGGCATACGCCGGAAAGCCTTGCGTATCGCGTTGAGGACCAACAGGGCAAAAGTTTTGTGTATTCAGGAGATACCGGTTTCTGTGAAGAGCTTATTGATCTGTCTAAGGGAACAGATCTTCTGATTTTAGAGTCTTCTTTCCCTGATGGAGAGAAGGTCGAGGGACACCTGACGCCTTCACAGGCCGGCAGTATAGCCACGTCAGCAAATGTGAACCGGTTGGTCCTGATACATTTTTATCCCGAATGTCTAACAACAGACATCACTGCCCAGTGCCGGAAGACTTACGGAGGAGAGATCACCCTGGGTAGTGATTTGCTGCATTTGTATATTTAAGTGCTTTTTTTACTCAGGGTTCGGGTTCCAGTGTTCAGGTTCCAGGTTTAAGAGCTTGTGTTTCTCCATCCTGACACCTGAAACCTGCTTTTTTTACTCAGGGTTCGGGTTCCAGTGTTCAGGTTCCAGGTTTAAGAGCTTGTGTTTCTCCATCCTGACACCTGAAACCTGGCACCTGTACCCTAACTTAAAACCATGTAGGGGACAATTTTAACGGCCCCAAGCTTTTTTTAGACCGGAGCATATTCATGACGACAAAACACAAATCTTCAGCAACCACAATCCCCCTTGACCAGGCCGTGGGTAAAGTCTTAGCCCATGACATCACGGAAATCAGACCCGGTCAATTCAAGGGGGCAGCATTTAAAAAGGGACACATCGTCAGGGAAAAGGACCTGTCACATTTAAGACGCTTAGGCAAGGAACACCTGTTTGTTTTGCATATGGGACCCGGTGAAATCCATGAGGATGAAGCAGCCCTCAGACTCGCTAAGGTCATGTCAGGTCCGGGAGTGGTTTTTGACCCCGCGCCGTCGGAAGGAAAAATCGCCTTGAAGGCGGCCCACAGGGGTCTCTTAAAGGTAACCGTTGAATCCCTCCTTGAACTGAACCTTGTTCCTCACATGTGCTGCTCTTCCCGTCACAACAATATCCTTGTGGAAAAGGGAGAAATCATAGCCTCCACAAGGGTTATTCCTCTAATTATTGATGAAAAGCCCCTCGATGCAGCCATAAGTGTTGCTGAGCAAGCAGGTGGCATTTTTTCCGTGAAGAAACTGTCTGGGCCTCAAACCGGGCTCATAATAACCGGAAGTGAGGTCTACAAAGGCCTCATTGACGACAAATTCGCACCCATCATCAGAAAAAAACTTCAATTTTTTGGTTGTACGCTAACAGAGACCCTGTTTTCTCCCGATGATGAGGAGAGAATTGCAGATGGTATAAAGGCATTGCTCAAAAACGGAGCCAAGCTCATTATTGTGGCAGGCGGCATGAGCGTTGATCCTGATGACGTGAGTCGCATGGCCATTGCTCGGGCCGGGGCCGTCGATGTGGTCTACGGAACGCCCGTACTTCCTGGCGCCATGTTCTTGTACGGGCGCATCAATGGCACCCCCATTTTGGGGCTGCCGGCCTGTGTCCTTTACTATAAAGCCACGATACTGGATCTAATCATGCCGCGTGTCTTAGCAGGAGAGGTTATCACCAGAAGAGATCTCGCGTCCATGGGCCACGGCGGTTTGTGCCTCAATTGCGAGCAGTGCCGTTACCCGGTATGTCCTTTTGGAAAAAAGTAAGGATTGGAGATTGGAAATCCCAAATTCCAAGCACCAAATTCCAAATAAATACCAATATCCAATGACCAAAACTGACTTGCTTCCCTCCGGGAGGGTTCGATCATTGGGCCTAATCAACGGTAAAAGCCTTTACCACGAACAAAAGTGTAAATTATATTTTGATCTACATGAAGGATACCCAAAATATGTTTGGAATTTTGAATTTCGGTCATTGGAATTTGTTTGTTATTTGGGATTTGCTATTTGGGATTTACATTAACTCCACTACTCCGTGAACGGATATGGCTTTCAGATTCAATATTCTCTATCAATAATATACTGGTTCAGTTCCAGGAGGTTTCTCTTGGCTGGTGAATCGGGAAATGACGTTAAGCAGCTTGCAGCTTCGTCCACATAAACTTGTGCTTCGTCCCGAATCTGATCAAGGGCTCCGTTGGTCCTTACAAGTCCGGTCAGGTTACGGTAATCATGTTCAGTGGCCCGGTCATTTTTGAACAAATCCGCAAATCTTTTTCTTTCTGACTCTTCAAGTTTTAACAGGGTATATATGAGGGGCAAGGTGATTTTACCCTCCTTAAGGTCCTTACCCACCGGCTTCCCGAACATCTCCTCAGAAGATGTATAATCCAGCACATCGTCCATGAGCTGAAAAGCGATCCCAACATTGCGCCCAAATCTCTCAAGAGACTTTTCCACTTCTTCCCCGGCTTGCGAAAGGATAGCCCCGCATGCGCACGCAGCGGATATTAAAACGGCCGTCTTGGCCGTTATGATCTCCATATACTCTTTCTTCCCTATTTTCCAATCGTCCGTATAAGTCAATTCAAGGATTTGACCTTCGGTCATTTGCATGGTTGTATCTGTAACCCGTCTCATAAACGGCAGGCTGTCGGTCTCTACGGCAATAGTTGATGCCTTTGAGTATAAAAAATCCCCTTCCAGGACCGCCGCATGATTACCCCAGAGATGATTGGCAGAAGGCTTTTTTCTCCTTGTATCAGCATTATCCAAAACATCATCATGAAGCAAGGAGGAGGCATGAACATATTCAAAAATTGTGGAAATACGGTAGGCGTCTTCACCATGATAATTGCAGAGCCGGCAGGCAAGGACAAAAAGAAGGGGACGAAGCCTCTTGCCCTGTCCTAAAAGGGTATGGTTGGCAATATCTTCAATAAGGGCTACCCGGGAACTGAGGCCCCTGTCCAATTCCTCGTTTATCCTCGTAAAATGATCCTTGTATTTGTTTAAGATTTCCCTGTTCTGATCCATCGTGAATTCTTACCCCAATTGAGACAGTAATTACCAACAATTTTGGGTAAACGCTTAACAATCATGGGTCTAAACGGCCAAGATTGAAAATGCTGATGATAATTTACATCAAAGAATTTTACAACCAATTTAATGCCGGGTTCAAACGATTTCCCCGACAAGGTCATAAGCATGGGCCTCTTTTATCAGTACCGGCATTATTTCCCCGGCCACACCCTCTCCTTTATTAATCAAAACCTGCCCGTCCACGTCAGGCGCCATGGTTGCCGTTCTCCCCGTGAGCAACAGGTCGGTCTCGGGACTCAAGCCCTCGATCAAAACGGGCTGGATCAATCCAACCATTTGTTGATTTATTTCTTTTGCGATTTCCGCCTGGAGAGTCATGATCTCATCCAACCTCATTCGGGCCACTTC
>JAFDAP010000007.1 GCA_019313765.1 Deltaproteobacteria bacterium
ATTGCGGATGAACTCCTCGGGAAGGATATGTTTGCGCCTCAAGACCCACAGGCGTTCAAGAAAAACAGCTAAGGCCACAATGGAGCACAAAATAATCGGGTACATGAAAATGCCGCCCTTTACCAAGAAGTCAATCATAATACCTCCGGAAATTTTGATGGACTCGTAAAAAGTCCATCAACAGGCCGAGGGCGATTAAGCCCCGGCCTGGGGTGGGGGTGGAACCATTTGAATTCACTTCAAATGGCGGGGGAGGGGAAGCCCTCCTCCGCCGAGTAAAAAGACGCGAAGCGACTTTTTACGAGGTTATCAATTTTGAGTATATCTGTATTCTATTTGTAATATTATATCGTTAGATCTATAAGGAAGTCAAATATGGAATTCATTCATAAATACATAAACTCAGACTCTATCGCTTCCCAATCTAATCCTTGACACTTGGTGAACTTTTACAAATAATATCAATTGGTTTCTTCTATTGTCACACAAAACCTCATCCATAGGAGGCTGTCCGAGAATCCCGCCTGGCGGGACTGCGATCGGCTGCAAATTCTGATGGCTGCGTTGTCAAGCCCAAAACGTCCTCAACGTAGGCTACTGCTACGTCTACGGCCGTTTTGGCCTTGTCGCCTTACCCTCAAAATTTTCGCTCGATCTCGCTACGAAGCCATTCTCGGACAGCCTCCTCGGGCCTGTTCAGAGTGAGATTATCTGTGCTTGCCCGGGATTTAAATTTTTCAAAAGGACAAATGCCTTGAAAACACAAAAAAATGGAAAAGTTTCGGATTTAAGAGAGCAAAAATCTCCCGTTAGCCGTGCATTGGATATCCTGAAAGAAGTATACCCGCTTTCCGGTGAAATGGTCCTGGATCGAATCTTGAAAGAGGATAACCCACGGGAGCTGATCCGAGGTCTGCCCCATGAAGATTTTTTTTGGCTCGCAAAAAAGGTCGGTGATAACGACTGTCTCACCTTGCTTGAACTGGCATCTCAAGATCAGTGGCAGTATCTCCTGGATCTCGAAGTGTGGAGAAAAGACCGCCTTAATCCGGACCATGCCTTCAAATGGCTTGAAAGACTTAAGCAGGCGGACCCTGATGGACTTGCCAGGTGGCTGTTTGGAGAAGGCCGGGCCTTTGCCCAGCTTTATTTTTTTAATAGCATCCAGGTGGTGATCAAGGAAGAGGACGAGGTTTTTAAACCGGATGAAGATTTTATTGCCTTTGACGGTGTTTTTTATTTCAGGGTTCTTGATAAAAGACACAGCGAAACAATTGAAAATATCCTGCGCGCCATGGCCGAATATGACCTTGAGCGTTACCAGGCCATGCTTTTGGGACTTGCTGGTGTCCTCCCGGCAGAAATCGAAGAAGACATGTACCGTATAAGAAATATTCGCATGGCCGAACATGGCTTCCTTCCCTTTGATGAAGCGCTTTCTGTTTATGCTCCTCTGGATGCCGGGACGATTAGCTCTCAGGAACCAGGGGAGAGTGCCCATATCTTTACTGATGAAAAAAAGCGTTCTCTTGTTCCCCTGTCGCCCCTATACCACGCCGGGGGCCCGAACCTGTTGACGGAAACCTTCTCAAGGATTACCGACAGTCTCTTGCTGGACCGGATTCGCCTTGAATTTGCCGGTCTTTGTAACCAGATCCTCTCGGCGGACAGTATTGTGGCCGACGATATTGAAGTGCTGATCAAGACATGCAGAAAAGCCGCAGGATATTTGAACCTCACCCTTGAAAAACTATGCGGTGAGGACCTTGCTTTGGCCGGAAGGCTTTTGAGGGACCAGTCCTTAGTGTCTGTTTTTCGTGTGGGGTTCGGTCTGGCCCTGAAACTGAAGTGGGAAGCGGAGGCATGGCTGAAGAAAAGCTGGTTTTATGCCCGCAATCTGGAGTTTGGCTTTTGGGGAGAAGCCTGGGGTTATACCCTTACAGGTCTTTTAGAAAATAAACCCCGCTTTTATATGGGTCTAAAGGAGGGAGAAGAATACAAGGACTTTGAGGGGCTCACGGAATTGGATACCTGCCACAGGCTAATAAATCGCCTGAGGGTTTTAGACAGGTTGCTTGCTCGATTGACCGGGCTTTATCCATTGGATGAGACGATCATTCAAAGTCCCCGGTTGACCTTTCATAGGCTCCTCTTTAATTTCTGGGCACGGCAACTGTTAAAATTAGAGCCGTGTTTTTCGAGCATTTCCCCGGCACAGGCCAGAGAATTCTTTGGCCACATCAGGGCCGGGAAGGAAGCTCCTCCATACCGGATTTCCGAATTTAAACAAAAGTTTGTCGGCGATTTTATGGCCTTAGATTCCTCTCTTGAGGCTGAAGACGCGGAAACCCTTAAAGAGACCTTATCCCTTGTCTGGGAAGAATTTGGCGAGGAGTATCAATGGGTGTCCACAAGTGATCTGGACGGAAGGTTCATGAAATTTATTCAGATTAAGTCCTGATCTCCTGCACCATAAACACTAAATACGAAATGGCAAAGCAGATCAGGGTTATGGCAATAAGGGCCGTCATATGCGGAAACACAACAATGATGCTCTGGCCCAATGGGAGGGGATTCTGAAAACGAGACGATAAGAGTTTCTCCATGGGACTCATGAGGACCAGTGAACGCGTTGTCTTGCGCATGGGATCAATAATTATCGCAGTGGCCTCGGAATAGATGACCATGGGAGAAGAAAGCGAAACCATTTCCTTGATCCGGGCATGTTTGATCAGGATTTCCTGCTTTGTTCCCCTTTGCCTGTCCACAGGCGCGACCGTATTGGCAACCACGTCAGCCCCGAGTGATATGAAAAAGGAGAGGAAAATCCAGAGCGCGGCCGATGCCAGTGCAGATGTGGCAATGCTCTTGAATAGGATGGAAAACAGGATGGAAACCCCGAGCCAGAAGGAGATGTAAAAAATGCTGATGATAAGGTAAATAAACAGGCGCCAGAGTTCTTCAATTCCCGGAACAAGTCCCACAAAGGCCATGCCGAGACCGGAGATGACTAAGACAATGGAGAGCAGCATAATGCTGATCGTAGCTACGCCGGCCAAAAATTTCCCGTTGATAACCGCGTCCCGGTAAATGGGCTGGGATATTACTTTAATCAGGGTCCCGTGCGCCCTTTCACGGTTGATGGAATCAAAGCCTAAGACCAGTCCGATGAGAGGGCCGAAAAAGGCCACGAACTGGACCATTGAAAACAGGGCCCCGGGTGTGCTGAAAAGCATGAGAAAAGGGAATTTGGTCCTGGCGAGCCCTTCCAGATTCTCTTTCAGGTGGATCCCCGCCATGTAGCAGGTTATAAAACTTACCATGGCAATCAGGGCAAAGAGAATCACAAACCTGTTGCTGCTGAAGTGATCGCGAAATTCCTTTCTGAAAACAGCGAAAAGACCCTGCATATTTATACCTCCTGGAAGTATTTCATATAGACTTCTTCCAAGGAATATTCTTTTTCATCAACTCCGAATTTTTCTTTTGCCAAAGATTCAATAGACCCTTCGGCCACCATGTTCCCGTTTATCATGATCCCAACGCGATGGGATATTTTTTGCACCTGGTGAAGATTGTGGGATGAGATGAGCACGGTGATTTTTCTGTCCCGGTTCAATGATCCGATCATGTCTATAATTCGGATCGCACCGTCGGGGTCCAGACCGAGGGTGGGCTCGTCAAGGAAGAGGACCTCCGGATCTTTGATGAGGACTTCTGCAAACCCCAAGCGCTGTTTCATTCCCCGGGAGAATGCGCCAACTTTTTTGTGCGCATCCTGTTCGAGACCGACCAGTTCCAATAATTCTTCGATTTTTTTGGATGTTTTATCGTGTCCCATACCGTTCAGATCAGCCACATATTCCAGGTTCTGGACCGCATCCAAATCTCCGTAAAAACCAATATTTTCAGGAAGATAACCCACAAGACGCTTGACCTCTTTAGCCTTTCTTAAAGGGTCCAGCCCGCAGACCCTGGAGTACCCTTTAGATGGCCGGCTCAGGCCCAGAAGCATCAGCAGTGTCGTGGTTTTGCCGGCGCCGTTGGGACCCAGAAACCCGAAAATTTCCCCCTCTCTTACCTCAAAGTTGAGGTTTTCCACTGCCGGCTGGTGATTATATCTCCTGGTCAGGTTTGTGGTCTGAATAATTGTACGGGTTTCCATTTTAGCGCCTTCCTAACCGGATGAACAGGGATACGAGCCCGGCCACCACCAGAACAATAATGCCGATACCTATCCAGCCCCAGGCAGTGGAGGCATTGACAGTGACCCTGAATTCGAGGGTCTTGGACACCTTGCCAGCTTCTGCGGTGATGCCCACGGAATAATCTCCTACAAGGGCCTCTTCCGTGGGTGTGATGGAGACCTCGACTTGTTTCATTTCATCGGGGGCTAAGGTATCGAGTTTTTCAGGGCTGAATTCCACTTTCCAGTTTTCCGGCTTAAAGGAAAGAAATTGCATATTGTTAAGTACGGCAGAGCCGCTGTTCTTGATGTAAAACGAGAGACTGGCAGGTTTTCCCTTAAGGGCGTCCAATGACAAAAGGCCGTTTGCCGTGCCCGCATCCAGTTTGTAGGTGCCGGTCAGGATGACACTCAAGGCAACCTCTCCTTTGGCCTGCGGGGAACTGACCCTGACCATGATAGGATACTGTCCCGGTTTTTCCCAGGGGTAAGGTTTTACCTCGACTGCCACGGTCTGACTCTGGCCCGCTTTTAATCTCAGGCTGGAGATGAATTTCTCTTCATAGGCAGGCTTAAAATTGATGTCCCAGTTTTCCGGGCCCTGGGCTGTGAGGTTAAAGATGCCGTCCTTGTCTAATTTGTTTTCAACCTCTAAGGAAAAACCAAACTTGCCTCCCGTTGGCCCTCTGAGTACGGGATAGGATGTAATGATGTTGATCCCTTTTTTCTTTTTTTCCTCTTTTTTCCCTTTAACCGTGATTACCATCTGACTTGTTGATGTGAGCCTGGAATCAGCAGTCTGTGCTTTGATGCCAAAGGTATATTTCCCGGGTCCCACTCCTTTTTCCTGTTCAGCACGGAGGGTCAGGCTCCTGGATTTATCACTTGCCACATGAACTCCGGTCACCCCGAAGTTGTAGGTCTTTATCCAGGCATTCCATCCTTTGGGAATAGATGTGACAGTGAGATCAATGTTTTCATCCCGTTTTCCCCGGTTGGTTACCTTTACGTCAACGCTGACGTCTTCGCCTTCAGAAACCACCACTCCCGTATACTCGAGGGACACCGAAATGCCCCGGGCCGGCAGGTTTTTCTTGTTTTCCTCGCCGGATGCGGAAGAACCAAAACAGATTATCAGCCAGATCAGCGCAGTAAAGGCCACAGGTTTAGGAAAAGATAAATTACCCCATTTCCGTCTCATAAAACCAACCCTCCTTCAAATATCGTTTGTTTTTGCATGTTTTTCTAAGGAATCGGCATCATATCCTGCCTTTTTATAATTATCAAGGGCCCTTGTTTTTATGCCCTTGTCTTTTATTTTTTCCGAGTGTTTGTCCGCTAATTCGGCTGCATGGCTCCACATGCCCTGTTTCTCATATTCGGTAATCTTCTTTTCCACTCTGAGATGCTCATCAGAGGTTTCAATAACAGCGGCCCTGCACCAGGATATGACTTTTCTGACCTTTTGGCCGCAGTGCGGGCAGCGGGAAAGGGGTTCTTCATCAATCCTCTGAATGATTTCAAGCCGGTTAATACATTCCGGGCAGCTTTTTTTCGGGTTTAATGGTTCGTATTCGTAAATAGGCATTATAAAACCTGGATTTAACCTCTCGGAATTTCTACAATTTATTAAAATAGTAAAGCTGTTGGTGGCATGGACAAATTTATTTGTCCGTGCGTTTGACACGGATAAACGAGTTTATCCATGCCACCTGCCTACGTGCGACGCACAGGCAGGCGCAGACAGACCCTGCGTGAAGGCTCCGGGCGAATCTTTATTCGTAGGGCGGGCCGCTGCGCCCGCCGAAAAGCCTGATTCCTGAGACAGCATCCGCGGCAGAATTCCATTATTTTTCCCTGAGACTGGGATAATCTAATAAAATAAATGATTTTGTAAAGTGTTTTATGTGAAAAAGATAGAAGGTACCTCGGAAAGTCTTATGCCAGGCGCACTAAAAAGGACTTGACAATTACCGATGAATGGACATAACTTACGAAAAAACTTGAGCTTTAACGGAAACCTTTAAAGCGAGGACAAAGCAGTGAAAAATAGATACCGTTTGGCTGTTTTATTGATAGCGATTGCCGTGTGGTTTGTTGGTTCGAGCATTAGCGTGACAACCTGGGCACAGCCTCTCACCCACACTGTGCAGAAGGGTGATACTCTATGGAGTATTTGCGAAAAATATTATGGAGACCCTGACCTCTGGCCAAAACTGTGGGAGATGAATCCATTCATTACCAACCCGCATCTTCTCAAGCCAGGAGATGTCGTTACCCTGCTGGAAAAGGAACCTGCCAAAGAGGTTCCGGCTGCCGAGACCAGGGCGACCAAGCCGGAACCACCCGCAGATGAACCTCAAAAGACAATGGGCCTTAACGTTTCAGGACTGACCACTGTGGAGACCATTGGGTTTTTGTCCAAAAAAACGATGGCGCCCTTGGGGTATATTGCTTCCGCACAAGGCAAAAAAGTCGTTTTGTCCAAAGGCGATATTGTATACGTTGTCTTTGATAGGGACCGACAGGTCAACCCCGGAGATTCTTTCACTATCTACCGTCAGTCCCGGCGGCCACTCAAGGACCCTTTGACGGGAAAGAACCTTGGTGTTGTTGTTACTTTTTTGGGAAGAGTCATTATCAAGGAACAGGTGAGTGAAAAGGCAGTAAATGAGATCAAGGGATGGGTAAAGGAGCGGGCGAACAAGAATTTGTTCGAGGCTGAAATAGTTAAGAGTTACAAAGAGATCCATGTTAGCAATCCTGTTCTGTCCTATGAACAGATTTCTCCCTGTGTTCGACCTCTGCCTGCGGATCGCGAATTGATCTCAAACATTGCCGCTGTTAAGGATTTACATGACCTCATTGGCCAATGGTCTGTGGTCTACTTAGCCCACGGCTATAACCACGGGATTCGCAGGGGAAATGTTTTTGAGATCGTGAAGAAAAGGATGGTTGATGCCTCGGGAAAGCCTTCATTCTCTGAAATGGTGATAGGTTATTTACTAATACTGGAATCGAGGCAGGATACTGCGACTGGTGTGGTTATTGCTGCTAAAAAGGAATTTTCCGTGGGCGCTTTTGTGAGAAGCCTTGATTGGGCAGAGGCTCAAAGCGTTCTTTCAATATTGCCTGAATGTCCTGTTAAGTAATTTTAAAATCGCGAAAGTGATTTTTTACTTGACTAAATTACACCACTCTGTTTTATATTCCCGCCATCTTTGCCTAAATCCGAAATCCCCCCTGACCCCCCTTTAAAAAAGTGGGGAAGTCTTTTAAATCCCCCTTTTCTAAAGGGGGATTTACCCGCCTCTGGCGGGTTGAGGGGGATTTTTTACGAGGAGCCTATTCAAATGCAAACTATTAAATGCTCTCCATTTTTACCTTTCCATGAAAACATGGTCGGATGAAAGATGCCCTTGGCTGGCCCTCTATCTTATTCCCGGGTTGGGCAATGTCGGCTTTAGAAACCTGCTGGAAAGATTCGTCAATCCTGAAGCGGTGTTTGAGGCGGATCTTCGTGAACTGGATAAGGTGGAGGGGGTTCGCAAGGAGGTCGCCCGTAAAATTGTCAACAGGGAATTCAGCGAAGACCCTGAAGCGGAATTGGAGAAGGTGGAAAGATGTAATGCCCGGATCATTACCTATGTGGACCCCTTGTACCCGAGTTTTTTAAAAGAAATTCATCAACCCCCGATGTTATTATATGCCAGAGGAAAAAATATCCCCAATAATCAGACATTCATTGCTGTTGTGGGGTCCAGACTTCCGACACATTACGGACTTAAGGCCGCGGAGATAATCGGGATGGGGCTTGCCAGACGCGGGGTCGGGGTGGTCAGTGGCCTGGCAAAGGGAATCGATTCCGCTGCTCACAGGGGCTGCCTGATGGGTAAGGGTTTTACCGTGGCGGTCCTGGGAACTGGAATTGACAGGGTTTACCCACCAGGGAATGAAAAGCTGTTTGCTCAGGTGGTTGAAAATGGGGCTGTTATCTCGGAGTTCCCCATTGGAAGCCCTCCAGAACCAAAAAATTTTCCAATACGAAATCGCATTATAAGCGGGTTGAGCAGGGGAGTTTGCGTCGTGGAGGCGACCAGAAACAGCGGTTCTCTGATTACGGCATCGCTGGCGTTGGATCAGGATCGCGAGGTCTTTGCCGTGCCGGGAAGCATTGATTCGTTTAAGAGTACCGGGACCCATTTTTTGATAAAGCAGGGCGCAAAACTGGTTGAAAACGCGGACGATATTCTTGAAGAATTCGATTTTTATAAAAAACCCGTATATGGGCGCGATGTCCAGGGAGAGGCCTCTGACAGATCGCCGGAAATGGATGAGCCTGAGAGAAAGATTTATGAATTAATAGGGGCTTACCCAATGCATATTGACCGTATCGTCAGGATGACGGACCTGGATGCAGGTGAAATATCGAGTACCCTGATGCAAATGGAACTGAAGGGGATAGTTAAACAGCTTCCGGGCAAGATGTTCGTTCGCTGATCAATTTTATTGTTACTATTGGATAAAAGACATGCCAAAAAACTTACTTATTATTGAATCGCCGGCCAAGGCCAGGACCATCAAAAAATATTTAGGGCCGGATTTTGTGATCATGGCCTCGGTCGGTCACGTCAAGGACCTTCCGGTCAGCAAATTAGGCGTGGATATCGAACATGATTTTAGGCCGGAATATGTTACGATCAAGGGAAAGGGCAAGATCCTAAAGGCCCTCAAGGATGCGGGCAAGAAGGTCGACGCTGTTTACTTAGCTCCCGATCCTGACAGGGAAGGGGAGGCCATTGCCTGGCATATTGCCCGGGAGCTGAAAAGCGGGGAACCCAGGATATACCGGGTCCTTTTTAACGAGCTTACCGCAAAGGCCATCAGGGAAGCGGTCGCCTCACCCCAGACCCTTGACAGGGATAAGTTCGAGTCCCAGCAGGCCAGGAGAATTTTAGATCGACTTGTCGGATACCAGATGTCCCCCCTTCTATGGACCAAGGTAAAGAGAGGTCTCAGCGCCGGCCGGGTCCAGTCCGTGGCGGTCAAGATGATCTGCGATCGAGAGCGGGAGATCCAGGCATTTGAATCCCAGGAATACTGGTCTTTGACGGCCCACCTCGAGTCAGACGAGCCCCCCCCCTTCAAGGCCCGGTTTTTGAAATACAAAGACAAAAAATATGACCTCAAGAACGAAGATCAGACCCTTAAGATTGTCTCTGAGATAAAAAACGAGGTCTTCAGGGTTTCGAAGGTTACCAGAAAAAAGAAAAAGAAGAATCCTCCCCCGCCTTTTACAACCAGCCTTCTCCAGCAAGAGGCATACAGGAGACTCGGGTTTTCTGCAAAAAAGACCATGTCCGTTGCCCAGAACCTTTATGAGGGAGTTGCATTAGGAGATCGGGGGCAGATCGGACTCATTACCTATATGAGGACCGATTCCTTCAGACTTTCGAATGATGCCATATCCCAGGCAAGGGATTTTATTCGGGAGGCTTTTGGCAAGGATTACCTGCCTGGTAAGCCCAACCGGTTCAGGAGTCGCAAGGGTGCCCAGGAGGCCCATGAGGCAATCAGGCCAACATCAACGGAGCTTGATCCGAAAACTGTCTCCTCCTTTCTTACAAAAGACCAGCGATCTCTTTACTCTCTTATCTGGAAACGGTTTGTCGCATGTCAGATGAATCCGGCCATATTGGATCAGACACAGGCCGATATCATGGCCGGAAATGCGACTTTCAGGGCATCGGGTTCGGTCGTTGTGTTCAAGGGTTTTACTGTCCTTTATGAAGAGATCTCCAATGGGCCTGAGTCAGAAAATAGTAAGGATGGACAACTCCCGCGCCTAAATAATAATCAGGTCCTTACCCTCATCAAGTTGGAACCTGCCCAGCACTTCACGCAGCCGCCGCCGAGATTTACCGATGCAACACTTATCAAGGCATTAGAGGAAAACGGGATCGGCAGACCTTCTACTTACGCGGCGATCTTGGCCAATATCAGCGGCAGGGAATATGTGATTAGGGAGAAGAAACGCTTCAAACCCACTGAATTAGGCTTTCTGGTTACCGATCTCTTAGTCAAGAGTTTTCCTGACATCCTGAATACCGCGTTTACGGCCCGGATGGAGAGCAACTTGGATAAAATCGAGCGGGGCGAAGTCAAATGGACCCGTTTGATGAGGGACTTCTACGAGTCGTTCAGTAAAGACCTGGAAAAGGCAAAGCAGGAGATGAAGGGGGAAGTCCTGACGGACATTGATTGCCCGAAGTGCAACCGGCCCATGGCCATAAAGTCAGGCAAAAACGGTCTGTTTTTGGCCTGTACGGGCTATCCCGAATGCCGTAACACGACCAATTTTAGCAGGGACGAGAAGGGAAAGATTGTTGTTGAAGAAACCTCCAGGCAGGGAAAAGAGGAGGGTACATGCGAGAAATGCGGCAGGCCCATGGTGGTAAAGAACGGAAAGTTCGGACCATTTATTGCCTGTTCCGGATACCCTGAGTGCAAGAATATATGGCCAAAGGAACCTGTGACCACGAATGTGCCTTGTCCTGAGAAAGGTTGTAGGGGCATGCTTGTGCAAAGGACTTCCAAAAAAGGCAGAAAATTTTACGGGTGCAGCCAGTATCCGAAATGCAGTTTTGCCATGTGGGACGAGCCCTTTGACGACGCCTGCCCCGAATGCGGGACAAAGGTTTTAGGTGTGAAACAAAGGAAGGCCTCAGGACCTGTTCTGGTCTGCAGGAAAAAAGGCTGTGGCTTTAAGAAACCCCTTCCCTCCGCCTGAGTTGATTGGCCAGAAGATGGGCCTGTCTTTGAGCTTTGTGCATAAAAATACAAAATCCAAGCACCAAATTACAAATAAATCTCAAATTCCAATATCCAATAACCAAAACCTTTCACGACAAGACATCGTTTGGATTTTCGAATTTTGTTCATTGGAATTTGTTTGATATTTGGAATTTCAATAAGTCAATGAAACTCCAACACTGCAAATCCCCTCTGGGGATAACCAAGGCTTGGTACTCTGGGCCAGGATTGTTATTCAGGATCGGATGAGACAAAAAGGGGATTTTTTTCCCAGTCCCTGCGTGTTTCCTGAAAGGATTTTAGAAAGCACCGCCCCTTTTTGTTGCGCAGGTCGTAAATGCCGTGTCGAAGGATTGTCACCGATATCCCTCCCTTCAGGTTGACCGTTATTTCATACCGGCTGAAACCGGCCACAATGCCTTTAATGATTTCACCCTCAAGGAGTGTAAAAAAAATGACGGTTTTTTCTTTCATAAGGGGGAAAAGAGATTTGTTCTTGATATGATACCTTTTTTTAGGGGAAATTATAGGTTCCAGTCCGAGGTTCCTGACCTTATTGCCTGTCTTTATAAGTGGTGTGACAGACCTGGTTAAGTCTTCCGGGTAGATAAGTTTAATATCGGTCTTGGGCAGGACCTCATCCGGCGCCCCATTGACGCTTACCTTCACGTCATATCTGAGGTTCTCTATAATCTTAGCTTTGATAATGCGATGGTTATGGATATGTAATTCCCACGGATGCTCTGAGGCGAGAGCCTGGTCAAAAATAGAGATGTGGTATGCTTCATCCAGATATTCCTGGAGTCCTGAAAGGTATCCCACTGGTAGACCTTTAAAAAAGAAAATTGCGAGGTGATAAGATAAGTTGAGTGTATAGAATTTTTTTGTAGCGCAGGGCTTCAGTCCTGCATTTTAATGGCAGAGCTAGAACTCTGCGCTACAAGTCTGAACCCAAGATGCTATATATATTCCGGATCAGGCCTAACCACTCAGATCTTTCTTTAATTCTTCTTCAAACTCTTTGAAAAACTTGTCTTTTTCTTTCCAGTCGGGGCCAAACCGCTTGTTGAAATAGCCACCCATTCTATCAAAAAGCTTTTGCCAGATCGGTTTGCCGCCTTCCGTAAATACGTCTTCGAGGTATGAGCTGAGCTCGGACATCTTTTCTTTTGGTAGGAAAGTGACGGCCCCTAACTTTATGGATTTCTTCAAAGATTCCGGTGAAAGGGCGTGAGCGGTGAGCATGATCGTTGGAAATCCACGGGATACAGAGTTTTTAAGGAGCTCAAAACCGTTTACCCCCATGATGTCAAGGATAACAAAATCATAGGTGTAACTCAGGAGGTATTGAAGAGCAGTATCGTAATCAGTTGCTTTGTGAACGAGGCACATGTCGAGTTCTTCCTCCACGGTTTCCAGGACATCAGGCTCGTCATCCACCACAAGTACGACTTTGTCTTTCAGGGGGCTGTCTTTAGCCATAGCTCTTGTCTACCTCCTTTCATGCATTATATATAGACATTTAATAAATTATACAGCGAAGATCAGGATTTTGTCAAAACAAATAATTTGGAAAATGACCAATTTAACGTATCTTTTCTAAATCCTCGGAAGGAAGGGCCATTGCCTTCCCACCTGTCAAAACAAAGATCCGGGCCGCCTCATCAACCTCCTCTGCCACATTGATTGCCTCCTGAAAATTTTTTCCAAGGGTCACAAGGCCGTGATTCTGGAGAAGAACGGCTCGACGCTGTCTCTTTGAGAATTTTTCAGCAACGGTTTTAGCGAGTATCTGTGTGCCGGGAACGAAAAATGGGATCATGGGAAGCGGGTAAGCATAATAAACGAACCCGGGTGTGAGCGGTGGGAGCGTATCAGGGCCGGGTTCCAGCATGACCGATGCTGCTACAATATAGGCCCCGTGGACATGGAAGAGCACGTTTACATCCGGTCTTGCGTGCAGGACGCCTAAGTGCATATTGGCGTCTTTAGTGGGGTTTGTTCCTTCAATAACGAGGCCTTTACCATTGACCGTCACCACCATATCCGGCTCTACATCTCGCAGGGAGTACCCGGACGGCGTAAGCAATATATTTTCACCACTCCGTGCGGCCATGTTTCCGCCAACGCCCGTTACCAGATGCCTGTCATAGAGCAGGTGACAGAACCGGCAGAAGGTCTCTTTAGAGGGAGGATAATGACTCTCTCCGGGGGATTCTGCTTTCAGTTGGCTATTCCTTTTCATATAAGAAATGTTAGCCGTAGATAATATATATTTCAAGGTGTTTTTTCGGCCTTGACCGGGAAATGCTCCTGTGTGATGCTGTATCGGGGGTAAAAGAGCCATGAAAATCGCACAGTTTTACGATAATAACGACATTCGCCTGGGGTTGATCCAGGCCGAACGCCTTATCCCCATTGATTTTAATGGGGACATGATTGATTTCATTAAATGCGGGCAGGGCCCTGAGACCCGGGGCAAATCTGTTTCTCTTGATGAGGTGAAATGGGCCCCGGCCGTGATCTGTCCTTCCAAGATCATTGCGCTTGGCTTGAATTATAAAGATCATGCGAAGGAGAGCAAAGGGAAGATACCTGAAGCCCCCCTGGTTTTTGCCAAATTCACAAACAGCCTGATCGGACACAATGATGAGATAACCTGGGACGTTAACGTGACCGGGAAGGTGGATTTTGAAGCAGAGCTTGCAGTAATTATCGGAAAGAAAACCCATGATTGTCCTGAAGAAGAGGCCATGGGCGCTGTTTTCGGCTACACTTGCGCTAACGACGTGAGTGCCAGGGACCTGCAGTTTGGTGATGGCCAGTGGGTGCGGGGAAAATCCCTGGATACATTCTGTCCGTTAGGACCATGGATTGTGACTGCTGATGAGTTGCCCGATCCCCATTCACTGAAAATCATGTGCAGGCTAAACGGCCGGCTCATGCAGGACAGCTACACCGGTTTGTTGATATTCAAGGTCCCCGAGTTGATCAGCTTTCTTTCCCGGCATTTTACACTGTTCCCCGGTGACATAATTTTGACCGGAACTCCCAGCGGAGTGGGGGCGTTCCGAGATCCTTCCGTTTACATGAAGGACGGAGATGAGGTGGTTGTCGAAATTGAGAGGATAGGGCGCCTTGTGAACCGCTGCCGAACAAAGTGATATTGTGTTTCGTGAGAAGTTTAGATATCTTTTTTTGACGGGATTTACAGGATGTTCAGGATTAAAAACATCTAAAATCATCTTGTAAATCCTTATGTTAATCCCTTGCTTTACATTTGATTTTAACTTTCCGTTCACAAAAATCTGTTCCTAACAGGTTCAGGAATTGATAATTAAACCTAAAGGCTAAAACCATAACCCATTAGGTTGCAAACCAATTTTCTCAGTTAATTGTCTATATCGCGCTTATACGCCTTTCTCAGTCTGTGATTTTTTTATGATTTACAGGATAACTAATTAAGCTTTAACTTTGTTTGTTCCCTTGAAATTGAATCTTGTTTATCCTGTAATCCTGTCTAAAAGTTTTTATAACAGTTGAACTATTACCAATAAACAAAGAAACCAGGGAGGACATGCGCTCAAATGGATTTATCACAGACGCGTTATGAAATTGAGAATGGTGTTGCGACGGTCACGCTTAACCGTCCTGAAAAGATGAATGCCTTTACGTCAACAATGCGAAAGGAGCTAATCCGAATATTAGCGGAGGCGGATCGTGATGACGCCGTACGCGTTATTGTGGTGACGGGCGCTGGAAAGGCGTTCTGCACCGGTGCGGACCTTTCTTTCGGCGGTTCGACATTTGACCGGGATGTAAGAGAAGGAAGAAATGTTTCCATGAGCGAGCATCGGGATGGTGGCGGGCAGGTGTCGCTTGCAATCT
>JAFDAP010000396.1 GCA_019313765.1 Deltaproteobacteria bacterium
TCGGCCGTTTCATTGGCATCGCACGGCCGGATCACCGTGAGATTCGGAATTGTGCGCAAGGAAGCTAATTGTTCCACGGGCTGGTGGGTTGGACCGTCTTCACCTAAGGCGATACTGTCGTGAGTAAATACATAAATCACCTTTAAACCCATGAGCGCTGCTAAGCGGATAGCAGGGCGCATATAATCGCAAAAGATCAGAAATGTGCCTCCGTAAGGGATTATGCCGCCGTGAAGGGCCATGCCGTTTAAGATGGAGCCCATGCCGTGCTCCCTGACACCGAATCGCAGGTTGCGTCCGTTGTAAACACCCGCCTGAAAATCGACTTCCCCTTTGATCTCTGTCTTGTTGGACGGGGCTAAATCGGCCGAGCCGCCAAATAGGTTGGGAACGTATGACGCAATGGCATTGAGCACGGTTCCCGATGCCACCCTCGTGGCCATGCCTTTTGAGTCTTCCGGAAAAGAGGGGATATCCCTGTCCCAGTTTTCCGGGAGTTCTCCGTTTATCCATATGTGCAATTCCTTGGCCGGTTCGGGGTGGGCGTCTTCATATGAGCTTAGTTTTGCCTGCCACTGCTCTTCGAGCTCATTCCCCTTTTTGATCGCCTTGCGGAAGTGATCCAGCACATCATCAGGGACAAAAAACAGGGGGTCCTGGGGCCATCCCAGATTTTCCTTGGTCAGTCCCACTTCCTCCGGCCCTAAGGGTTCGCCGTGGGCCGATGCAGCGTCCTGCTTGTTGGGGCTCCCGTAGCCGATATGGGTTCTAACCGAGATCAATGAGGGTCTTGTGGTATCATTTTGGGCCGCAATAACCGCCTTTTCAATGGCATCCGGGTCATTGCCATCCTCCACCTCCTGCACGTGCCAGCCGTATGCCTCAAACCGGGCAGTGCGGTTTTCCGTGAAGGTGATCTCCGTGCTCCCTTCGATGGATATGCGATTGTCATCATACAGATAGATAAGCCTTCCGAGCCTCAGGTGTCCTGCTAAAGACGCGGCCTCGTGTGTTAGACCCTCCATGAGATCGCCGTCGCTGACAATGCCGTAAGTATAATGGCCCACAATTTCATGATCCGGACGGTTGAAGCGGGCGGCCAAAAAACGCTCGGCAATGGCCATTCCCACACCATTGGCAAAACCCTGACCCAAGGGACCGGTCGTTGTTTCCACGCCCGGCGTCAAAGGATATTCCGGATGGCCGGGTGTTTTACTTCCCCACTGGCGAAAATCCTTGATGTCTTCTAAGGAAAGATCATATCCCGTGAGATGAAGAAGGGAGTAAAGAAGCATGGAACCATGTCCGGCAGAGAGAATAAACCTGTCTCTGTTCGGCCATTTTGGATTTTCCGGATTATGGCTCAAAAACCGGGACCATAGCACATAGGCCATGGAAGCCGCACCCATGGGCATGCCGGGATGTCCTGAATTGGCCTTTTGCACCCCGTCAATTGAAAGCATTCGAATCGTGTTCACACACATCTCATCTAATTTCGTGGTCATTTCCCCCCAAACTCCTTTTAAAGTAATTTAAATGTGACATAGCCGCACCAGAGGAATAGCCCTTCGGGATTCCACAGGACAGGCAAAAAGGCGCCCCAGAGGAATAGGCTTGGCATTCCACGGGGCAGGCAAAATACGCAAAAATAAAAAACAACTTTCAGTAATATCAAGTGGTTATAAGCATCAAAAAGTCGTCACCCCGGACCCCGATCCGGGACGGAATGACAAAAAAGGAAATTCCTAAGCAATCAAGTTATCAGGTTTTGAAGCATGAAGTCAAATTTTCGGAATGTCAGAGGAATAATAGATAATAGGGCAAATAAACAATAGAAAACAAGAGTCAACGGCAATTTGACCCCAGTTTCTGATATTTTTTGCCAGAACACTTGACTTTTGACCTATATAACCCGATATTGTTTATATGATCATCACGAACAGCAGAGAAAAAATATTAAATACCATAATATATTTTGCCAATCATACAAAATATTGTGGCAAAACAAAGCTATTGAAGCTTCTATACTTTTTCGACTTTTTCCACTTTAAGGAGACTGGAAAGTCTGTTACGGGATTAGACTACTTTGCCTGGGAGATGGGACCGGTACCTAATGACCTTTTTGAAGAACTCTCATACAATATGAAACCTGATATGAAAAATACAATCCACGATCTGCCAGAGGAAGGTTTTCAGCAGATCCGGCCCAAAAAGAAGTTTGATGACAAGTATTTCTCTAATAGAGAAATGAATCTTTTAGAAAAGATAGCCTATATCTTTAAAGAAGCCAAGGCTGATACAATGGTTGAGTCCACCCATTTAAAAAAAGAGCCATGGGATAAAACCCTTAGAGAAAAGGGAAAGTTTGAAAAAATCGATTATATGCTTGCTATTGACAGTGAGATAGTAGGCCTACCCCACAATGAAGCCAGGGAGAGAATGGAAGAACGGTCAGAGATGTATAGAATCTTTGGAGCGGAATAATTGCAGACACGTGGAGTTATCTACCATCACAAACAGCTAATCTTTCATAATGGCTTTACCGGCAAGAAATATTTAATACTGCTAAACACTCCAGACAAAAACGAGCCCTATCTTTTCGTAAAAACTACCTCACAAAAAAAGGATAAGCCTACAAAACCCGGTTGCATCAAAAAACACAGTTTGTTCTTTATTCCTACTGGCAAAACCTTTTTTAAAAAAGACACTTGGGTAAAGGAGAGCGGGACGCTCTTTAATAATTCAGTTACATTATGACAACCTGAAATTAAGAAACTATTATGCCAAGGACTGCACGACTTGATGCTCCTGGAGTTCTACACCATGTAATGATTCGGGGGATAGATTGGGCATGTCACACAGAGCCCTTGCAAAGAAATTAGAAATGAGCATAGCCGGAGTGTGATTTAGT
>JAFDAP010000397.1 GCA_019313765.1 Deltaproteobacteria bacterium
ACATGCCTCGCAGTTTTCAAGGCATTCCTGGCAGTAGCCAATCTCCATCTTCTGGCATTTTATATATGATTCACGGTCAGGATGGTTTCTGCATTGCATGTTTATAAAAATTCCTATGATTAGATTGAAATCGCTTTCATTTTCTAACTACCCACCCCGACTTCATAATACGGAAAACAAGGGCTGCCAAGAGATACAGCATCATGAAGCCTAAGTGAGAAATATCTATAAATAACGTAAAGCCCGGTGAAAAGACCACGTCAGGCAAATTTTTAAGGACCCTGAAAATTCCCGTGATAACTATCGCACCCAGAAGTGCAATACGCACATAGGCCGAAGATGTCAGACGGAATTCCTTTCTGCCTGAAAGTACGTAATCTACTATGACATAGGCAATAAGCCCTATGAGAAAAATTGCGCCAAGATAATGAATGTAATGAGTCACGTAAAACTTGCCCAGCCAGCCCATCCCTGGAATATCAGCGATGTAGTAGCGTTTGAATATCGGCATCTGGCCAAAACCTGTAAGGGTCATTAAAAACAGGGTCAACATGTACAGCCAGCGCAGGGCGCTCCTGCCACCTGATAATTCGTAAGTGTTAATGGGTTTCATTTTCCCTTCTCCTCCGGATAACTGGTATTTTTTGTGAATTTATAGAATTTACCCACTGCCGCGGCAATCCCGGCAACAGGGGCAATTACCATGGCCTTTGCCAGGTTGTCGGCATGTGCCATGGAATCGGCCACCGGTTTCAGATGTGGTTTTCCGGGACCTTTTTCTATGGCCTTGTTCAAGTCCTTGAAAGGCACTGGAGAGACATAGATCGTGTTGGTTCCGCCGTTTTCCTTTTCACCATAGATGTAGCCGTTTATTTCTTTGGCAATGGCATGGGCTTCTTTGACTATCTCATCCCTGGGGCCGATCTTCTGAACATTTTCCGGACATACTTCGATACATGCAGGCAGTTTTCCCTTTTCAATCCTGTCATAGCAGCGGTCACACTTGTACATCACGCCATTTCCGGCAAGGGACGGCAGGATATCTAAATACAACCCGACACCCGTCTGCCGTTCCGGTATATGCCATGGGCATACTGCCCTGCATTTCGCCCCTCCGAGGCATACATCCGCATCAATCCTTGTGATCCCGTTCTTCAATTTGCGCGCCGCGCCCCAGGGGCAGAGATCAGCGCATGGCGGGTTCTGGCAGTGCATGCAGCGACGGGGAAAGGTGAATGTCTCTTCCTCGCCGTTTACGGTCACCGTGGCCTCCTGGATGAAAAGCCAGTTATAGGGAGTCAAACGATCTGTTACATCACGCTTCTCAGACCAATCAAAGACTTTGACCCTGTTCGGGTACATCTTTGGAAAGGGCTTTTTGGGTTCAGGATGTTTGTGCCCGTTGACTTCCTGGCAGGCCTCGACACATGCCTCGCACCCGATGCATTTTCTTATGTCAATAAGTGTGGCCAACTCCTCTTTGGCAGCGCCCTTTACAGTAGCAGGAAGCGGAAGAGAGGATGCAGCTATGCCTGCTGCCGCTGCCAGGCCTCCTTTAATAAATGATCTACGTGAGATTTTTTCTGGCATTGTTTTGTCTCCTAATAATTAATGCTAATGATTGACATTTGTTTAAGAGACAAAACAAAAGGAAAAGTTGCAAATGAAGGGTTATTTTAATTTGTGGCTGAAGCAGTCCCGAAGATTTGATCTCAAGCGTTCTCTAATTTCCGCCGGCATCTCTTCCTCTCCGGCCTCTTTGCACAATTGAATGCTTTTCTTTAATGAATTGAGACATTCTAAGCATTCAGGGCACTTTTCCAAGTTTTCCTCGATCTCTTTGCAGGCCCGGTCATCAAGCTCAGCATCTAAGTATTCGGATATCCTTTTAAAGTGCTTTTTGCAATCCTCTTTCACTGGACCTTTCCCTCCCTGTAATGCTTTGAAATCTCCTCCCTCAGAAACAGGCGCGCCCGATGCAGCCTTGTCTTGACCGCTTGAATGGATATTTCAAGGATTTCGGAGGTCTCTTCCGTGTTGAATCCTTCAGTATCCCTGAGATTGAAGACAAGGCGGTATTTATGAGGGAGGGATTGAATGGCTGCGTCAATAACCTGTTTCAACTCGGCACGCAGAACATTATCAGAAGGGTCTTCGGACCAATCCGGAATTTCATATTTGATATCAGAGCCATCCTCATGCACAAAAGATTCTAAGGATATTTCGTGGTCCGGTTCACACTTTTTCTTTCTCCGCTTCCTGAGGCAGGCCCTGGCAGCAATCTTGAAAAGCCAGTTTTTTAACTTGGTCTCTTCCCGAAAGCTGTCTAAGTATTTAAAGGCATTCAAAAAGGTCTCTTGCGCAATATCCTCGGCATCCTGAAGATGACCGCACATCTTAAGGCCGAATGTAAATATTCGCTTCTCATAACGTTCCACGATCTTCTCCATGGCTTCCATGGAGCCTGCCTTAAATTGGGCGATTAAGTCATGATCAATGGTATTTGTGGCTGTTTGGTTCATTTTAACCTTTACCCTCTATTCGCATCCATCCGGCCAAGCTCCGCAAGTTCTTCCAGTCCACCGCGATTGAGCAGCTTGATAATGCGCCCATCCATTTCAATCAGATTCAGCTCAGTCATCCTTGTAAAAATCCGTGACAGAGTTTCAGGGATCGTACCCAATAGACTTGCAATCTGTCCCTTGGAAATACTCAACGTAATGGTGTCATCTTTTCCCTGCTCATCTGCAAGGTAGATTAGATATCCGGCTAAACGACCCGGGACCTCTTTTAGGGAAAGGTTTTCAACCTGAACGGTAAATTCGCGGAGCCTCTTTGAAAGGACCGCTAACATGTTCATTGCCAGGGAGGGAATCCTGGTTATAAGGTCAACAAATGCCG
>JAFDAP010000398.1 GCA_019313765.1 Deltaproteobacteria bacterium
AATCTATGAAAAAAGGTATTTTTCTGAAGATTTTGGTAATGTTTTTGGCTGTGGCATTTCTGGCAGGGTTTTCGACTGTCGCTGTGGCCAAGAAGATCAAGGTCGGTGGACTTATGGATACGACCGGGGCCACCTCGGACGTAGGTAAAGACTATGCCATCGGCATGGCAGACGCCTTCAAATACATCAATTCCCAGGGGGGCGTCAACGGCAAGAAAATCAAGTACATCTGGTTTGATTACGGATATCGTATCCCTGAAGCCATCACAAAATATAAGATGTTGAAACGAATTGGAAACGTCGCAATTATGGGATGGGGGACCGGAGATACTGAGGCCCTCTCACCCACGGTCAATAAGGATAAACTTCCCTATGTGTCTGCTTCCTATTCGGCCCATTTGACCGATCCTAAAAAGACACCCTATAACCTCTTCTTTTCATCTGACTACTCAACCAATGCAAGGTCCGCTATCACCGCCTGGTTTGACAAGAAATGGCCTAAACATAAGGATTTTGGCAAGAGAAAGCCGAGATTCGCCTGCTGTTATATGTTTGCCTCACCTTATGGCAGCGCACCTATCAAGGCCATCAAAGACCAGGCTAAACTCCTCGGTTTTGAAATAGGACCGGATCAGGATGTGTCGCTCTTTGCGATCGATACCAAGAGCCAGGTCATGGCCCTGAAGAAATTCAAGCCCGATCTGGTCTGGCACGGCAACACCACCATGTCGGTTGCGGCAACGATAAGGGATGCCTATGCCCTCGGCCTTGGCGCGAACTGGATCGTCAATAACTGGGGCTTTGATGAAAACCTGCCCCGCTTAGCCGGAAAGGCGGCTGAAGGGGTCATGGGGGCTACACCGTGTGCATTTTTTGGACAGAATTACAAGAACATGGATCTGGTTGTCTCATCGGCCGAACAATACAGCCCCGGCGTGCCCAAGGGAAAGAGGCTGATCCGGACTGTTCAGGCATGGGGTGATGCCCTGGTTCTCTGGGAGGCCATGAAAAGGGCCGACAAGAAAGGTGTAGACCTGACAAAAAAGGGCTGTGGTCCTGGGATTATGAAGGAAGGGTTTGAAACAATGCGCAATTTTGACATAGGTCTCGGCGCTGCACCCATCAGTTATACGACCACTGATCATCGACCCGCCACCGGTTGTCTTATCCAGGAGTGGAAGGGTGGTAAGTTTCAGACAGTGGAGGCCGTGGATCTGAAAAAGAGATGGCCCAAGCTGTGGGCAACGAAATGGTTAGGATGGTAAGCAACCGAAAACATCACCCTTGGAGGTAGGGTCTTGGAGAGATCAGAGGCAATACTGAAGATAAATAACATTGAGGTCAAGTACCATGAGGTCATCCTGGTGCTCAAGGGCGTTTCCATTGAGGTGCCCAGGGGGGGGATTGTTGCATTGCTCGGGGCTAATGGCGCCGGCAAGAGCACGACCCTCAAGGCCATCTCCGGCCTTTTAAAGGTTGAAGATGGGGAGGTGACCGATGGCGCCATTGAGTATGAAGGGAAACGCATACACCACGAAAGTGCGGCAAAGATCGCCAAGGCCGGTATTGTGCAGGTCATCGAAGGCCGGAAGGTGTTCGAACACCTGACCGTTGAGGAAAACCTCAAGGTAGGCGCGCACCTGAGAAAGACCGGCTCGGTGAAGGACGGGCTTCAGATGGTGTATCACTATTTCCCCAGGCTCATTGAGAAACGCAACGAGATCGCCGGGTTTGTGAGTGGTGGCGAGCAGCAGATGGCTGTCGTGGGAAGGGCCTTGATGACCGAGCCCAAATTGGTGTTGTTGGATGAGCCTTCCATGGGCCTTGCCCCTATGCTCATACATGAAATCTTCAAAATCGTTACAAGACTCAATAAAGAGGAGAAGATCTCCATCCTTCTTGTGGAACAGAACGTCAAGTTGGCCCTGACCGTTGCTCCTTATGCCTATGTCATGGAGACCGGCAGGATTGTGATGGATGATACCTCTGAGAAATTGAGCGAGAACGAAGATATCAAGGATTTCTATCTCGGCATGGGTGCTGGTGGAAAAAAGAGCTTTCGCGATGTAAAGCATTACAAGCGAAGAAAAAGATGGTTGAGCTGAACTACAAAGACGGAGGTCTACTATGAAGAAAAAACTGGTTTTGATGACAGTGCTTATTTTTGGCCTGAGTGTCGCCTTGATTTCCTGTGTCACTATGCAGGTCAAGCCGACTGAGAAGAATTTTATTGCACCAAAGGTTACCCTTGAGTCTTTTTCGGTCCCGCAATATGATGGGTACTGGTATTTTTCAAGCAAGGTGAAGCCTACTAAGGGAGACGCAGGGAACAGGGGGGCGGCCCTCCCCATGAGCTTCCTTTTTAATGTAGAGAACAAGAACCCCTATCCCATTCTGTTGGATGGAATGGTTTTTACCGTTGTGTTTGATAAAGAGTTTTCCTTAATGACCTATAACAACCAGGATGAATACTGGATCCCGGCTGGTAAGACGGACCAGGTAAGGGCGACCACTCTGATCACGGCCCGCTCAGCCCTGTTGAGTCTGTTGGTTACCGGCGGCTTTAAATTAAAGGCCAAGGGCTGGAGTCCCTGGAAGGCCCTTGAGACCTGGTGGAAGGGTGTTCCGGATGGAACCATTCCAGTTGATATAACGGAGTGTTCTTTCTCATTTTCCGCCAATGGCGTGTCAAAGGCATACCCTTATGAAATCAAAGCGCAGTAATTGGGTAGCATTGAAAAGTTAAAATGAAAGATCTACTTTTCTGATTTGCCCCCACCCACCCCTTCAAGCGGGAAGACAGGGTGGGGGCATTTTTTTGCGAGGGAGACTATGGGACTATATGATTTTACTTTCTATGACCTGATAAACCGCAATGCTGTCAGTTTTGGCGACAAAGA
>JAFDAP010000399.1 GCA_019313765.1 Deltaproteobacteria bacterium
GCCCCGCAGCAATGGAATTAATTCTCTCACCCTCTCAGGTATCCTGGAGTTACAACCCATAAAAACATGTTTCGATCTCGCTATAAAGAAAAAATTACCAACAGGCGGCCCTTTGAGCCTCGCGGCATCCTCTGATCCGGGTTCAACCTCCCAGTAGGGCTTAAGATCAGTGGCGACCCTGCAGGCAATCTGTTCTAATCGTGCCATATTATACCCCGGCGGTGGCAAAACGAGGCTGTACAAAAAGTTCCTGTTTCCTTCAGGGAGATACTCTGTCTCCGGAATCAGAAATCCGGCAGTTCCAACGGCCAGACATGTGAGCACCAATACCGTTAACACCCTTCGCCACCACCTCCCGAGCAACCATGATACAAGACCGGTGATCAGATTTCCGACCTTTTTTCCAAGGCTGCCCAAAACCCGGGTGATTCCCCTGGGGTCGCCTCTCCCCTTGAGGATCTTTGCCGACATGGAAGGAATGACGGTTATGGAGACCAGGAGGCTCAAAAAGACGGCGCTGGCAATGGCAATGGCGATATCGCGAAAGAGCTGTCCCACCTCTTCTTCCATAAAAACCACAGGAACAAAAACCGCGATAGTAGTGAAAGTGGAAGCCACAATAGCGCCCATCACCTCTCTCGTTCCATTTAATGCGGCCTCAAACCTGGATTCCCCTGACTGATAATGCCTGTAGATATTCTCAAGCACAACGATGGAACTGTCCACTACCATTCCTATGGCGAAACTCATCCCTGCCAAGGTAATTACATTGATATTGCGGCCAAAGAGCGTGATCATAAGAAAGGTGCCGATGATGCTGATGGGAATGGTAGTAGTGATCACTAAGATGCTGGAAATATTCCTGAGAAACAGGAGAAGAACAATAACTGCTAAGGAGGCGCCCAAAAAAATGTTCTTGCGGACCCGGCTAATGGATGCATTGATATAATCGGTGGAATCATAAACCTGTTTGAGTTCCAAGCCTCGTTGGGCAAGATAATTCTCATTGAGGTCCTTAATGGCCTTTTTCAGTCCCGCCATAACCGTCAGCACATTGGAGCCCGCTGTTTGAACAACCTTGAAAACAAGGGTCCTGTAATCATGGTGCCTGACAATTACCGTCTCATCGCCAAACCCTAAGGTGACCCTGGCCACATCACCTATGGTAACGGGAACACCATCCACCCTTTTAATAACAACTGCCTCCACATCTTCCGGGGACCGGTATTCCCCTAAGACCCGAAGGATGTATCTTCTCTTTCCCTCATCGAAATCCCCTGCGCTTGTGTTCCTGTTCTCCCGGCGGATGGCCGAAACCACTTCCTGGACCGTCAATCGATACAATGCGAGGACATCCGGTTTCAGGATGACCTGCAGTTCCGTGTCCCGGCCTCCAAACATCTGCACAAAACCAACGTCAGGGACCCTTTCCAGCCGCGGTTTGATAAGATTCTCTGCATAGGTCTTCTCAAAATCGATCTCCGAGGCCTCACCCCTGGTCTTCTTTAGAATGATATATGCGATTGCCTGTCTTTGTTCACTGGCAGAGATGATGATGGGCCTTTCCACATTTTCAGGATATTCGGAGACTAAGTTCAGCTTATTGGATACCTTTAAAAGGGCGGCATCCATATCAGTTCCAATCTCAAAGGTGAGCGTAACATTTCCCAGGCTGTCATTGCTCTCGCTGTTCATCTCCGAAAGACCCTCAAGGGTCTTGAGCTTGTCTTCCTGGGAGATGATAATATCCTTCTCCACCTCCTCGGGACTCGCCCCCGGCCAAATGGTCCTGACGCTTATCTTCGGTTTTTCCACATCAGGGGTAAGCTGCACCGGTACCCTGAAAAAGGAAATAAACCCGAACAGGATGATAAGGATGGCGCCCACGGTAACGGTAACAGGCAGTTTTATGGCACGATCAATTATTCCCATGGCAATAGCTTTCTAACCTAATTTTTCCCCGGTTCCCAAACAACACGCACGGCCTGCCCTGATCTGAGTCGTTCATTTCCCTCAACAACCACCATCTCACCCGCAGACAGGTTCCCCTCTATAACAACAAGACTTACATAGGCACGGCCCTTTTTTACCGGTACTGACAGGGCCTTCCCGTTCCTGACCACAAATATGTGATGGCGATCCCCGCTCGTAACAACAGCGTCCTTGTTGACCAGAAGGGCCTCATAAGGCTCTCCCACGGGGAAACTGACTTTGCATGACATCCCCGCGAGAATGGAAAAATCTTTATTGGCCAAACTGGCCTGCACGGGAAAGGTCCTGGATTTTTCGTTTCCTTCCGGAATGATATCCCGGACAAATCCCTTCTTTGTCTTATCCCCGGGAAGAAAGTCAAATTCCAGATCAACCTGTTGCCCCTTTTTCAGGAAATGGACATATCTGTCCGGCACAGGGACCATTATTAAGATCGGGTTGATCTCTATAATGCTTACAACCTCGCCCCCTTCTTTTAACCATTGCCCAACCTGGGTATGCTCAGCCACCACAAACCCTCCAAACGGGGCCGTAACGACACATTTTTCAATACGGTATTGTATAAGCTCTATCCTGGCTTCCAATGCCAGGATCCTTTTCTTCAAGGCATTGGCGCTGTATAGCGCATCATCATAGGCCCTGGTGGAAATGCTCTTTCTTGTAAGAAGCTCTTTGCTTCTCCTGAGCTCTGAAAGTGCATTTTCATGGTTTTCCCTTGCCTCAGCAAGATTTGCCTCTGCACACTTGAGTTCAAGCAACAGTGGCTTTTTTTCCACCCGGACCAGTACATCTCCCTTCTTGATCTTCTGCCCCTCTGTCACGGGAAAGTGTGTCACCAGGCCCTCAATCTCCGGCGCCACAACGCTTTTTCTATGGGGCATGGCTGTCCCGATAAGGGTGAT
>JAFDAP010000400.1 GCA_019313765.1 Deltaproteobacteria bacterium
GAAGTATTTTAACTTCTGCGGTTCGAAATTCCTTGTTCGGTGTTCGATATTCAAGTGTCTTTGCATGGGTTGCTCCACATACGATATTAGGTTGAGCTAACTGCATACCCACTATAAAATATTAAGGTTGTACAAATGAAGGCAAAACCCACATCAGTAGTGGTAGCCATGAGCGGGGGACTGGACAGTTCCATGGCTGCGGCACTTTTGAAAACGAGGGGATGGGAAGTCCACGGGCTCCATTTCCTCCTTCCGGCCCCCGCTTTAATTACGGACGCGAGAATAACGGCGGCTAAAAGGATTGCCCGGCACCTTGAAATATCCCTGCAAACAATAGACCTGAGAAAAGACTTTGAGCGGCTGATCATTGCGCCGTTTGTGGATGCCTATGTTCAGGGTATTACCCCCAACCCCTGTGTCAGGTGTAACGCGTTGGTCAAGTTCGAAAACCTTTTGCGGTATGCGAAGGAAAACGGAATTCATTTTATCGCCACCGGACACTACGCCAGGCTCGAAACGGGAGATGAACGCAGGGGTGTGCAGCTCTTACGGGGCAGAGACAAGCGTAAGGACCAGTCCTACTTTCTTCACCGGCTCGAACATGTGTGTCTTCTAAGGTCTGTTTTTCCTTTAGGGGAGATGAGCAAACAAGAGGCTAAAGATCAGGCCCGTGAAATGGGACTGCCGGTTCAGTCCATCCCCGAAAGCCAGGAGATCTGTTTCATCCCGGAGAATGACTATCGTTTTTTTGTTGCGACCCGCAGAGGCCACGGGGTGAATAAAAGCGGAAACATTATCAGCGTTGACGGGCAAAAATTAGGGGGACATGCAGGGGCTTACAGGTATACAATAGGTCAGAGGCAGGGTTTGGGGATTGCCTCTTCGCGTCCGTATTATGTGAAAGAAATCAGGCCGGAGGCAAACGAAGTGGTGGTGGCAAGAAGGGAGGCCCTTTTTTCAAGACGGGTGGAAGCGGCTATATTCCACTGGATTGGAAAGATGCCTCCCGAGAGGGTTGTGGAAGCCCAGGCCCAGATCAGGTACAGACACAGGGCGGCACCGGGAAGCCTGGAGGTCATTTCTCCTGACGAGGTCAGGTTTACATTTGATGAGCCACAGTGGGCCGTCACACCGGGCCAGGCGCTTGTGTGTTATGATGGAGAGAGGGTGTTGGGCGGTGGATGGATAAGAAGAATGCGGAATTGAGGCGCCAGGAGGCTGTCCGAGAATGGCTTCGTAGCGAGATCGAGCGAAAGTTTTGAGGGCAAGTCGAAGATCCCGGACTTTGAGCGGGAGCGGCAAGGCCAAAACGGCCATAGGCGTAGCAGTAGCCTACGTCGAGGACGATTTGGGCTTGACAACGCAGCCATCAGAATTTGCAGCCGATCGCAGTAGAAGCCTATTCTCGGACAGACTCCTAAAGTCAAGGATATTTAGTGCCCAAATCATTTAAAATCATAACCCTCGGATGCAGGGTCAATCAGTATGAATCCGCATATCTCAGTGAGGCACTTACTCATGCAGGATTGCGCCGGGCGCTCAAGGGAGAGAGGGCGGACATAGCTGTTATTAACACTTGTATCGTAACACAAAGGGCTTCCCACCAGTCAAGACAGGCCATCAGAAAGGCAATCAGGGAGAACCCTGAAGGCAGGGTCGCGGCTGTCGGGTGTTATGCCCAGGTTTTCCCTGATGAGCTTACCCGGATACAGGGGATTGGGCTGATAGCGGACAACAGGGCAAAGGGAGAACTTCCCCGAGTTCTCTTAAATGCAGCGGAATCGGGACAGAAAACCGTCGTACTAAAAGACTTCGATCCAAAAATGGACTTTGAGTTTCTTCCGATAAAGCGGTTTCCGGGTCGAACCCGCGCCAACCTCAAAGTCCAGGACGGTTGTCAATCCTTTTGTACCTATTGCATTGTCCCTTTTGCCAGGGGGCCCTACAGGAGTCTCTCCCCTTCAAAGGTTTTATCCACGGTCGAATCCTTGGCAGGTGAGGGCTACAGGGAGATTGTCCTGACCGGAATTCATCTTGGAAAGTATGGAGTGGATCTTGAGGGAGAAATGAATCTTAATGTTCTGCTTCGAAACATTGGAAGAGAAGGCTTTCCCTTGCGTATCAGGCTCAGTTCCCTTCACCCTGATGAAATAGACGAAGAACTCATAGACATGGTGACATTCGAAAAATGGCTCTGCAGGCATTTCCATATATCTCTTCAGAGTGGTGATGACGAAACGCTGAAAAGGATGAATCGAAATTACACGATACGGGCGTTTGCTGAATTGATTGAAAGCATTTATGAAAGAGTCCCGCTGGCTGCAATGGGGGTTGATATTATCTCCGGCTTTCCGGGAGAGGATAAGACGGCACATGAAAACACATACTCCATAATCAAAGATTTGCCCGTATCGTATCTCCATGTCTTCCCATTTTCAGCCAGACCGGGAACCGAGGCAGCAGGCCTTGAGGGCCGGGTGGACCCAGAGGAAATCAAGAAAAGGGCCACAGAATTGAGAAATCTGGGGCAGATCAAGAGAAACGCATTTTATCACAGTTGCCTGAACAAATCGTTTTTAGTACTCGCAGAGAGGTGGCCCCCAAAAGAAAAAAACATATTTCAGGGCATGAGTGATAATTACCTGCCGGTGGTTTTTCCCTCTGACAAAGATATGAAAGGCAGGCTTGTTCCCGTGAACATGGAGAGGGTTGAGAATGGTAAGGTGACAGGCAGGTTGCAGAAGGGTTTAGAGTAAAGGGTTAAAAGACGCTCATTTCCGTCTTGCGGCCTCACGCAGCAGTCGCTGCTTGATCTTGAAGAGAGAAGGGCTAAGACTCACATGGTAAGTATGGGGATTACGGAAACGCTTGTAAGCGGCATCTAATTGCTTCA
>JAFDAP010000008.1 GCA_019313765.1 Deltaproteobacteria bacterium
TCACATAATCCGCATTGGAAGCATCTCTTGAAGGCGTCGCCACCGCTCTCTTTGATGACATCTATGATCTCTTTGTAGTCGGCTACAATCTCCACTGTCTTTCTTAATCCTCTTTATTGTCCCACCCGGGGAATGGGAGAAAAACCCTCGCCTTTAGGCGAAGACTTTAGTTTGATCTTAATGTGTCAGGTGTCGGATCAGAGGTGTCGGGTGTCAGGTGTCAGGCAAATCCTTCTGAACACTGAAACCTGAAACCAAAACTGATCTTCAACTTAGTAAAACGTAATGTCCAAGACACAGAAGCCATTGACTTTTAGGCGATGGAGCCTTCAGCTCGCCTTAATGATTTAGCCCTTCATTGACATTCGGGCAACGGTATCCATTATCTTGTCCAACCCATATTTGTCTGCCAATGCTTCCAATCCTATCTCCATCTCCTCCTGCTCCTCCTCCTCTTCTTCTTCCTCCTCTTCCCTTTCTTCGTAAGTCAGGGCATCAGCTAAGCACCACTTGACACACAAAGGCTCTTCTTCGCCTTCACACATATCGCATTTCAAAGGGAGACCGGAATCGGGTTCTTTGAACTCGTCCCTGGATGGGCAGGAAGCCCTGCAGAAGGCACACTCTTCGTATTCCTTTCCATCAATCACATATTTGTCTCTGCCCGCACATTCGGCTGCAGTATACTCACCCGCGTATACCGGAACATATATGTCCTTCAGTGGGTGACGAACCACCCGAATACGGGATCTTGCCGGGTTATTGCCGCTATATTTCGGCAAAGAGTGAAAGGCGGAGCAGATGACTTCACAGGCCCGGCAACCATTGCATTCGTCAGCATTCACTTTTATGGTTTTAACGATTTTCTTTTTTTTCTCACCCACGGCTACACCTCCTTCTCTTTTTCCGCCGAGGTCTCTTTGGAAGGTGTATCACCATTATCTGAATAGACCCCCCTCTTTTCGAAGTCTTCGAATACGTAATCCAAACCCAATTCATTTAAAGACTCTTTAGTAGGAATACCCTGATTATTCCACCCCTTATATTTGTAATACGTATCTAAAAGCTCCTCTTCAAGCTCGGGAAATCTTTTCTTCCAATGGTTTTCAGGCGGCTTCTCATCAGCTCTCCTCATGCCTCTTCTTACATTAATGGCTCTGACTAAAGTCCGGTACCTCTTGGCTGCTTGCGTTAGTTTGGCTTCATCCATATCGATCCCGGCACCTGATGAGATAAATTTCGGGTAATTGTGTATATGATACGGAGGCTTCAGGGGAAATGATGACAAACCGGCGCACATGCCGAGGGCGTCATCAATGTAGTGCATCATCTCTTGCCAGTTAACAATTTCACAGGACATTTCAACAGTTGGATAATAAGGATTTGAGTTCTCTCCGCGGAATTCCCAGTCCAGTAAATATTGCTTAAACTTTTCATCAGGAACCTGGATCCAATCCTTTACAAACTCTTCTCTCTCCTCCATCGTAGCAAAAGGCGCCTGGGGGAACTGCCCTTCAATTTGGGTAATGTTTATCTTCTCGCCGGTAGCATACATAAGGAAATAAACGGGATTCAGCATTGATAGTTTGAGGGGCAGCTGCTCATGTTTTTTAATATTATTATGGGCATATGCTTCTGCGCCCTTACCAATCTGTTGGGCCGCCCAGTAAGTACCATTGGCCAAAACATCTCCTATCCCTTCCCGCCGAACAATTCTGTCAAGTAACCAGTAAAATCTCTCCTCGTTATCGGACGGCATTCCCGACATGTCATCGTCAGTTAAAATGCCGTTTTCGTAAAGCTCAAGGGCGAAGGCCATAACTTGCGGGGTTGAGAATCCGTCCACTCCATACTCTGTAGCACGTTGAGCGATTGCAAAACCAAAATCCAGGTCTGAATAGGCCGCCATTGTATACGTAAGTTTCGAGAAGCATTTCATCATGTATGTTGGAATTCCTGGCATGGAAAGTGTTGCCCCGCATTTCATCGGACAGTTATAGCAACTGATCAGCCGCGTCCGTGCATTTTCCAGAGACTCCGCCCACTCCTTTGCGACTTCCTCGTTCCAATAATCTCTCTTGCGGGTGCGGGAATTTCCCCACATGAAATTCTCGGTGTGCCACTTCTCATCATGGACTTTCATCTCTTGTGGTGATCCAAGCCCGGCTAAAATGGGCATCACCCCCGGAATTGGCGCTTCATTTCGGACTTTTATGTATTCCAGCACTTCGTTGCAAAGCCCTATAAATTCATCGGGTTGGGCAATATTGATGTCCTTTGTTCCACGAACAACGATCGCCTTTAACCCTTTGTCTCCCATAACGGCGCCTATTCCGAGTCGGCTGGCACTGGACCTGCCCTGCTCGATGGAAGCCATATAGACCCTGTTTTCACCGGCCAGGCCGATAGCCGCCACCTGGGCTTTCGGCTCATTCAACTCCTCTTTAATAAGTTCTGCGGTTTCAATAGCGCCTTTACCCTGCAAATGAGAGGCATCACGTATTTCTACTTTGTCATTGTTTATCCACAAATAAACCAGACTGGGGGACTTGCCGCGAAAGATCACTTTGTCATAACCGGCATGCTTCAATTCCGGCGCCCAAAATCCCCCCATCATTGAATATGCCATTAACAACGTCTGAGGAGAAATAGTAGAAACAATGGTACGATTACAACCGGTAGCAGGTGTGCCACATAAAAGACCGGCGCTGAATATCACTAGATTATCGGGAGAAAAAGGTTCAACTTCAGGGGGAACCCTATCCCACAATATCTTGGCGTTCGTACCTAACCCCCCCAGATAAAGCTCGGTGTCTATTGGGTCCGTTGCGACCCTCTCAATGTTTCCTCGGGACAGATCAATTTCTAAATTATATCCTGTCTCTGCGTACCTCATTTTTTTTCCCCTTATAGATTACCTGAATCCGTGACATACTTTTTGATTAATCATGGGTTGCAGGCGCTTAACCCAAGACAACCTTCACCCGTCGGGTGAAGGTTGAAACTGCCCGCTCTCATAAAACACGAATAAATCAACGTTAACAGGATGGATAGTCAAGAATCCAGTTCTTTTCTAAGGTTAATAAAGCTGCTGCGGTCAAAACCCATTGTCTTAAAAAAAGACAACAGGTCCACTGAATCCCAGCGGACGGAGGTCAATATGTGTTTAATGTCCCTCTGGCGGTAAAACGTAAGTATTTCCTCGGCTAATCTCTTGCCAATGCCCTGGCCCATAAACCTGGGGTCCACACCAAGGGTGGCAATCCATGCGCTCTTATCAAGGCCAAACCCGGCGTAAATAATATAGCTGATCATGTAACCCACAACCTTACCATCTATCTCGGCCGCAAAACTTGCTTCTTCGTCTTTTTTGCGAACCTGACCTTCAATGATGCTTCTGAAATCGGTATTTGCCGGCGATTTGATAATGCCCGCCTGAATCCTGCTGATCTCATCCGCGTCTTCGACCCTGATTTTTCTTATCACCAAGTTTTCGATCACGTTATTCATTACTCAATCCTGATTATTTTCACACGGCGTCCTACCCAGTCCGGGGGGAGATACACCCTGCCGCTGTTGCCGCTGAGCTTCACCGTCTTTTCAACCATCTCTTCGCCGTAAACTTCAAACTTGACCTTGCCACGGTCCCTTACGGCGGTCAGGTTTTTTTCACTTTTTGCTTTTTTTTCGTTGGGCATTTCAGTAGATTTTTCTGAAAAAAACAAATGGGTCTGTCAATGATGGTAATAGGTTGATTTTATTGGAAATTGAGCCACTATACCACTCAATCACCCTTTAAAATATAACTACAATTTAGCTACAAAGTAACTACGTGTCAAGAAAAAAATGTTTGGAAGATTGTATTGCTTTAATTATAATAATTATTTTATTCTTTGATAAATGGCTTACATTTTCTTATAGTCATGAAATGGACAAAAAATACCTTTCACCAACGCCCATTATTGACAGCGACCACAGGACGATCATCGATTATGCCGAGAACACAATCGGCACCCGCAAGGATCCTGTCGAACAGGCCGTAAAACTATATTACGCCGTGCGGGATGGAATCTGGTACACCCCCTATTACCCTTTCTATCTTGCCGAACACTACCGGGCCAGCAATGTCCTGAAAAGCGGCCGGGGCTACTGTGTTTGCAAGGCGTCTCTGCTTTGCGCCCTTGGAAGGGCATGTGGAATCCCCTCTAGGATAGGCTTTGCCAATGTCCGCAATCACTTAGCCACCAAAGAACTGATCGAATTCATGGGATCAGACATGTTCGTGTACCACGGTTTTACCGAGTTCTATCTGGAAGGCAAATGGATCAAAGCAACCCCGGCATTCAACGTGGAGCTGTGCAACAGGCACAGGGTCGCCCCGCTCGAATTCAACGGCCGTGCGGATTCCATTTTTCAGCCCTATAATCTGGAAGAAAGGGAGTTTATGGAATACGTGGCTGATCTCGGGACCTGTGCGGATATCCCGGTGGATACCATCGTGGCCGCATGGGAGGAAGCTTACGGCAAGGACCGTGTCAGGAGCTGGATCGCCATGCATGAAAAATCAGGAGGTATTTCGCCTCGCGATTTTGATAAAGAGGAAATCTGGAAGGGGGACCTAAACCACTCCACTCATAATTCCTGATTCATTGGGTCCTTTGAAAGACAGGCGCCGGATATTCTTTACACCCGCATTGGTCAGCATCTCTTTGATCTGACCCTCTGAATAGGATCGTCCATCCTCGGTATTGACAAGCATATTGAGCGAAAAAAGCGCCGGAAACATGGGGCCGTCAAAGGTGTCATTCAAAACAAAGTCGTGGATCAATAAAAGCCCGCCCGGCTCAAGGACCGATACGGCCTTGTCAATGATCATTCGGCATGCATTCGGGCCTTCACCGTGGAGGACGTTTGATAGCCAGGCCACATCATAATTGCCGGAAACGTCATCTTTAAGATAATCACCCGCCATAAAATCAATCCGGTCAGATACCCCGAACTCCGAAATGGTCTTTTCTGCAAAGGGCCTGGTCGTTGGAAGGTCATAGACCGTGGCCTTCAGATCAGGATTTGCCAGGCAGAAATGGATGGCATAGGTTCCAGGACCCCCGCCTAAGTCAAGCAAGTGATTTTTTCCCTTCAGGTCAATCTGCTTTACCAGATCAGGTGCAATGCCCATGGCAAGATTGAACATGCCCATCAAAAAGCTCTGTCTCTCTTCTTCGTCATGGACCGGGGTTTCGCGGACCGGCTTACCAGTCCTGACCGCCCGATCAAGATGCGACCATGCCTCGATAAGGTTATGGTGGTGCATCACCATGTAGCCTACATAACGCTGCGATCCCTTCACAAGGAGTGACTTGCTCGCGGTCGTATTGGCGTACTGCCCCTTTTTTTTGACGAGGAGACCCATGGCTGAAAGGGCATTGAGGAGCATGCTGATGCCCCTTACATCACATTCCAATGCCCCTGCAACTTCGTCCGCGTTCATCTCATCGGTTCCTAACAGGGTAAACAGGTCCAGTTCGATACCGGCATGGAGTGTACATGCCTGCCAGTAACTCCCGGATACCCCCAATAGTCTCCCCGCGGTCCATTCCCTACCATCCATCAGTCCTGATCCACCCTGTCCCTGACACAGGCAACCAGTGTTCTAAGATCGTCACCCTTCAATTGCAGCAAAAAATCCAGTTCCATGTCTGTCCCAAGTAGTTTCCTTAGAATCTCTATCAGCTCTTGCTTTTTCATTATTGACCGATTACTCCATTAATCCAATGATCTATTCGGGGTGAAGCCCCAAAGATGAAACCCCAGAAGCCCGGCCCGAATGAAAGGAAATTTCTCATGTCCCAAAACCCCTGAGGCCATGTTCAGATTACACAAAATCAATAGATTTAACAATAAAAAGGCGCAACCTGCTAAGATTGCGCCAAGATAATGGTGCCGAAGGGGGGACTCGAACCCCCACAGGCATACGCCCACTAGACCCTGAACCTAGCGCGTCTACCAGTTCCGCCACTTCGGCATGCAAACGGGGTTGATATATTCGGATTAAATGATTATATAACAGCATACATTTTGTCAATAGCTTTGTTGGTTACAACACGTTTCATGCCTTCAGGCAGAGCTATTTTTTTTTGAATGGAATCTTTCGAGTAGCTGAAGAATTATTTTTTTTTAGTATTCCCAAGGACTGTGATTCGCAAATGACAATAATTTATGATCTTAAACAGGTTGAAAAACCATTAAAGAATCCCGTTTTGACCATAGGGAACTTTGATGGAGTTCACAAAGGCCACTTAGCCCTTTTTGATAAGGTAAAGGAAAGGGCCGGGTTTTTAGGCGGGCAATCAGCAGTCATGACCTTTGAACCTCATCCCATAAGGGTCATGAAACCCGGAAACGGTCCCCCCCTTATTACCCCAACAGAACAAAAACTGAAACTGATAGACGCTGCGGGCATAGATATTATCTTCTGTATCCCTTTTACCATACAATTCGCCGCTATCTCGGCCCGGGATTTTGTTCAAAATATTCTCGTTGAAAAGATTGGCATTAAGGAACTTGTGGTTGGCTATGATTACACCTTCGGGAATAACCGCGAGGGAAACATCGAGCTTCTTAAAGAAATGGGAAGTCTCTCCGGTTTCGCAGTAGATGTGCTGGAACAGGTGAGAGTTGACAATATAGTGATTTCCAGCACCTCCATCCGGCATCTGGTTGAACAGGGGAACCTGTCTGAAGCAAAGAGATTGTTAGGACGAGATTATCAGATATGTGGGACCGTTATTAAGGGCAAAAACAGGGGGGCCAGGCTTCTCGGTTTCCCCACTGCCAACTTGAAACTAATTGATGAACTGACTCCCAGTCTGGGTGTTTACGCGGTGAGAGTGCTTATTGATGACAGGACTTATGATGGGTTGACCAACATCGGATACAATCCTACTTTTGATAATGGCCAGTTCTCGGTAGAGACCCATATCCTCGACTTTTCAAGAGACCTGTTAGGCAAGACCATTCGTGTCAACTTTATTGAGCGACTGAGAAATGAAAAAACATTTGCATCAATAGAAGACCTGTCCGAACAAATTGGGAAAGATGTTCTTCGTGCAAGAAAATTGTTTAGTAAGCTGAAGGGATAGAGGAAGGGCCCGGCCATATAAGGGCCTCTATCCTTTTCGTCAATTTCAGGAGGCTGGAAGGATAAGGCGCTGAAATAGCGATCCCTCCCATTTTTTTTGACAGGGTAATTGCCTCTTCAGGGTTCAAAAGATCCGTCTTATTAAGCAACAGAAGGGCGGGAATCCTTTTGAGATCCAGATTAACCAGGATTTCTTCAACCGTATGAATCTGTTCCTCCAAACGGGGACTTATGGCATCAACCACATGAAGCAACAGGTCCGCATCATTAAGCTCTTCTAAGGTTGCTGCAAATGCCTCCATAAGACTCTTCGGCAGATTTCTTATAAATCCGACCGTATCCGTAATGATCGCCTCACGCTCTCTGGGAAACCTCAGGCGTCTGCTGCTTGGGTCGAGTGTCTCGAACAGACGACTCCCTACCCCAACGCTACTGCTTGTCAGGGTATTTAATAGCGTCGATTTTCCAGCATTGGTATACCCCACAATGGAGATTACAGGAATCCTTCTTTCATTCCTGAGTCGCCTCCTTTGCCCTCTCTGTTGCTTGATTTCCTTCAACTCCCGGTTCAATCTGGCGATCCGCTCCCTGACCCGTCGCCTGTTGATTTCCAGCTTAGTCTCTCCAGGTCCTCTCCCACCGATCCCTCCGGTCAGCCTGGACATGGCCGTATTCTTGGTGGCCAATCTGGGGAGAAGGTATTTCAGCTGGGCAAGCTCTACCTGGATCTTTCCCTCCTTAGTCACGGCCCTCCTTGCAAATATGTCAAGGATAAGCTGGCTGCGATCAATGATCTTCAGTTCGGTAAAGTCCGTTAAACTCTTAACCTGTGCAGGGGTTAACTCGTGATCGAAAATAAGGAGGTTGGAACCGGTTTGGAGGCATCGCAGGGCCAGTTCGCTTAATTTCCCCTTTCTTATCAAAAAACGGGGATCGGCCCTGTTGATATGCTGAACTATCCTGCCAACCACCTCTATATTGTCGGAAACCGCAAGGTCCTCTAATTCATCTAAAAATTCTTCCTCCTGCCATCCGGGACCCGTTGTCACTCCCACAAGTAGTGCCCGTTCTTTTTCTTCCAAGGAAAGACCAACCCGGGTCCTGGCCAATTCATCCTCAAGGGATTGGATAATTTCCGAAAAATCGACATTCAATTGCCCAATATCAGGCACCCGGTTGACAATCCACCCTTTTCCGTCCCTATTGTCAGGCAAAATATTGGCAAAGGAAATGGGCCCCGGAATCCCCTTATCATCCACCTGTATACACACCATGAGATCAAGGCCAAGCAATACCAGATCCGCCAAGTCCTCTCTTGAAAGGGGTTCTCCGTTCAGATGAGTATGAATGCATCGAAGGCCCTTAAGCCGGCCCGGTCCAAGCCTGTAACTGCTGATGTCCGGAATCCAGATATGCTTATTGTCGCCCACGACAACACAGGCCACTTTCCCTTTTCGCGTCATGAGGAGGGCAACTTGGCGTTTGATCTCGCTGGATATTGCGGAAATCTGGCGGGTCAGTTCGTGGGAGACAATCTCATGGGAGGATATCCTGCGGCGGTACAGATTCTGAAGCCGTTTCTGCTGGCTGGCCTTGAGGCCGCCTGTCTTGCCGTGTACTTTCTCTATGGTCTACCCTTATAAAGTAAAAATCCTGGCCCAGAGGACAAGTCTTTGATTATCCCAAGAGCGGATTTGCTTTGTTGGAGTTTCATTGGCTTGTTGAAATTCCAAATATCAAATCCCAAATATCAAACAAATTCCAATCCACCCTCCATAGTATTACGGCGGACAGGTGACCAAAATTCGAAAATCCGAACAATGTTTTGTCCTGGAAGGTTTTGGTCATTGAATATTGGAATTTGAGATTTGTTTGTAATTTGGTGCTTGCGATTTGGGATTTAGGCCCCAAGATTGCAATATCTCAATAATTAGTTTGCTTAGCCTGACAGCTAAACCTGCACGGGCGGTTCCTCTTCCGTATAATCTCCAAAGGCCGTAAGTTCCTTTCTAAAAGTTAATTTAAAAAAACCGGTGGGCCCGTTCCTTTGCTTGGCCAAAATAATCTCGGCGATATTCCGGTTTTCTTCCGTATCTGGATGGTAAAGCTCGTCCCTGTAAATAAAGGCAATTACATCCGCATCCTGTTCAATTGCCCCGCTTTCTCTCAGGTCGGCCAATTGGGGTCTCTTGTTGGGCCGATCCTCCACCTTTCTGTTTAACTGAGACAAGGCCATGACGGGCACATTGAGGTCCTTTGCTAATGCCTTCAACATCCTGGAGACTTCGGATATTTCAATCTGCCGGGATTCAGCCGACCTGCGGCCCTGGATCAACTGCAGGTAATCCACGATCACAAGGGTCAGATCCTTCTTCTTTTTCAGTCGCCTGCATTTCGCCTTCATCTCGAGTACGCTGATCCCCGAGCTGTCATCAATAAAAATGGGGAGTTCCGACAGGCGATTGGCAGAGTGTGTCAACCGCTCCCATTCCTTATCCCTCAACATTCCGGTCCTCAGTCTGGTGGCGTTTATGCCGGCGTCAAACCCCAACATCCTGATACCCAATTGCTGTTTGGACATCTCCAAAGAGAAAACAGCCACCCCCTTCTTGGTCTTTTGAGCTGCATTATATCCGATATTCAATGCCAGGGCCGTCTTTCCCATGCTGGGCCTGCCCGCAATAATGATCAGATCCGAAGGTTGCAGACCTGCCGTCAATCGATCGAAGTCCGCAAAACCGGTCGGCACACCGGTCACGTACCCCTCAAACTCCGATACACTCTCAAGCTTCTTGAAACTGCCCTTTATGATATGCTCCAGGCTCTCAAAACCCTCCCTGACCTGCTCCTCGGCAATATCAAAAATGGATTGTTCGGCCAACTCAAGAAGATCTTCTGTCTCTTCCCATTCCTGAAAGCAGGATTCGGCAATGGCCGAGCACTGCCCTATGAGCTTTCTTCTTATGGAGAGGCCCTTGACGATTTCTGCATGGTAGGCGATCCCGGCAGATATTGAGACAGACTCCACCAGCGAAACCAGATAATCGGTTCCTCCTGCTTTTTCCAAAAGATTTTTTTTGGTAAGGAATTGGGAAAGGGTAATCATGTCGATGGGCTCGCCAAGATTATACAACTCGGCCATCCCCTCGAAAAGAGACATATGGGCTTCGCGGTAGAAATCATCAGGGGATAATATATCCATGACCTGATTCATCGCGTCATTGTTCATCAATATGCCGCCCAATATGGCCTGCTCCGCCTCAAGATTATGGGGCGGAACCTTCAACTGTGTGGGAGCTGTTTTCTCTCTTAGTTGAGCCATTTGCGGGTTACCGATTGGGAGTTACGGTTTTTAGCCCTCTTTCTCTTCGGTTGGGACAACAACAACTTTTAGAGAGCCTTTCACCTCGGGATAGATCTTGATTGTGGCCTCGAATTCCCCTAAAGTTTTTATGGGCTCTTCCAGGACTATCTTTTTCCGGTCAATGACCACACCCTGCTTTTCCAGGTTAGAAGCGATGTCCATAGTGGTAACCGATCCATACAGTTTTCCCTCTTCACCCGCCTTCTGTGAAAAGGTGACCTCCATCCCCTCGATCTTATCCTTGAACTTTACTGCCTCCTCTTTGGCCCTCAGCCTGTTGACCTCAATTTTTTTTCTTTGCATTTCAAGGACTTTCATGTTTTGAAGGCTGGCTTCAAGGCCAATACCTTTGGGGATCAGATAATTACGCGCATAGCCCTTAGCCACATTCACAACATCCCCTTCAAGACCCAAGTCATCCACATCCTGTCGCAAAATAATTTCCATATGTATTTATTCCCTCCGTCAGTTATCCAGTCTCCTGTGAATTTTTCTGAAATCAACCCACTGATCAAAAAGCCCGGCAAGAGCCAAAACTCCCAAGAAAAGCTGTTGAATCATAATTAACATGTAGACGCCGACCCTGATCCAGGGTGGAACATGATATTTATTCAAGAAAAACAGAATAATGGACAGCCCGTGAAAAAGATAAATGGCCATCATGATGATCAGGGCATTTATAGCAAATAATTGTATACCGCCTGACAACAAAAATAAAGCAAAACCTGAAGCAATCACTCCCCAAACCAGATGATCCGGTGCCTGCCAGCGGTCCATGAGGAAATAGTCGGGATATTCAAGTTTTCCTATCCTGAATAACGGCCTTGCCATTACGATATTGAGCCAAACGGCAAATCCTGTGCCGACAATCATAAGAGATGGATAAATTTTGGCTATTGTATCCACAAATGCCTTGCCGTATGCCTCGAACTCAACCGCCTTTTCCTGGGGGACTCCCATCTCTTTGTATATCTCAATGGCGGCCTGCAAATGGTCACGCAAATAGCTGAGCATCATTTCCAGGGGTCCCATATTTTTCGAGAGTGCAATAAAAGAAAGAAAAGCAAGGCCCAGCAACACCATAAAGGCAGTTGCAAAAAAGACCGCCTGTCCGATGCTCACTTTTCTCCTGAAAAGCTCCGACAGCACAAGCCCGAAAAGACCAAACTCCGCTGCAAAAATGATGATTTTCGGATACCCAGCTAACTTCGCAATAAGGGCGATGATGAAGATAGCCAGAGCACCAAGCTTCACGCCCTGATAAAAACCCAATTTGGTTGAGTAATAAAGAAATGGTAAAGGGGTCAGCAGGCTAAAAAAGGGGCCAACAAAAGGGATTGAAGTGGAGGCTAAGAGAAAAAAAGCGGCCCAGCCCACACACCCCAGCACGTGTATCATTTTCATGGGATCTCTGGAGCGGAACACACCGATTACTTCAAAAACCTCGCTTCAGCGTTGTTCCATGGGGTTTTGAAATTACACAATAGATGTGGTATAAGGCAATAAAGCCATGTTTCTGGCCCTTTTGATTGCCACAGTGAGCATCCGTTGGTGTTTTGCACAATTACCCGAAATCCTGCGCGGTGTGATCTTTCCCCGCTCAGTTGTGAAATATCTGAGGGTCCTGGGGTCCTTGTATTCGATCTCGAGGTTGCTGTCCGCACAAAACCTGCAAACTTTCCTTCTGTGATAGGTCCTTTTGAATCTGCCTCTATCTTGATTTCTATTATCAGTCCTGCTGTTTCTATTGTACGCCATTTTCACCCTCTTTTTCTGAGATCGCTTCTGATGAGGTCTCGGCCTCTTCTACGTCATTCTCCTTAGCCTCTTCTCCCTCTTTCTCCTTGGCCTGTTCGCCGACCTCTTCCTGGACTGCCTCTGACTTCTGTTTTAGTGCTTCAGGGTCTGCACTGTCACTCAATTTGACGGTCTGATACTTGAGGATCCTCTCATCTAATTTGAACTCCCTCTTGAGTACGGTGATGAGATCCGGCTCCCCGCAGTAACTGAGTAGCACATAATAGCCTTTATCGAATTTCTTCACTGCATAAGCTAAAGTTTTCTTGCCCCATTCATCAACCTTGACGATAACGCCCTTATTTTTCTCGACAAGATCGTTAAACTTGGTTACTACATCGATAGTGTCTTCATCCGCTAAATTAGGGTTGATAAGATAAAGGGTTTCATAATACCTCATACAAATTTTCTCCTTTCGGCCTTTCTAATCAGGAATTTTTCTTGGTCCCCCAAACCAACCGGGTAAACAGTCACGGAGGACAAGGAGCAATTTTAATCAAAACAATATTTAATAACAACGCCATATTGCATTGTCAAGAGATTTTCAACCGCCATACGCTCCTCCATTGACAGAATGGCATACTGTTCTGTAAAAAGATGATAGGAGGCTGTCCGATAATAGGCTTCTGCTCCGACCGGCTGTAAATACCGAGGATCTGCGTTGGCAAACCCAAAACGCCCTCAATGTAGGCTACTACTACGTCTCCGGTCGTTTTGAGCTTGCCGCCTTGACCTCAAAATTTTCGCTCGGTCTCGCGACTAAGCCATTCTCGGACAGCCTCATAGGGGAATTCATCGCAATTTTCGGGAGTGCGGCTTAGCCGCCTAATAACAGAGTAACTAATTGCAATGTCTGTAAAAAACCATGTGGAATAAAGAATTACGAGTTGCAGAGGAAGCCGCAAGGGCTGCCGGTAATGTTTTCAACCGCACCTTCGGCCGGGTGCATAAAATCGTGAAAAAAGGCGATATAGACCTTGTCACTGAGGCAGACCTTGAGGCTGAGCAAACCATTTTGAAAATTATTCATCGTAACTTCCCCCGGGATAACGTCCTTTCAGAGGAAACGGGGCTGCATGGCGAGGTTTCGGATCGAACCTGGATCGTGGATCCCCTGGACGGGACAACCAACTTCGCCCACGGATTTCCCTTTTTCGCCGTTTCTATCGCCTTAGAGCTAAAAAAAGAGATCGTGCTCGGAATCGTGTATAATCCCTACATGGAGGAATATTTCCAGGCCGCAAAGGGCACGGGTGCCTATCTGAACAAAAAACCCATACAGGTTTCAAAGATTCAAACCCTAAAAGAATCACTCCTGGCCACAGGTTTTCCCTATGATATTCATGAAAAACCAGAAACGGTCATGGATCTGTTTAAAAGAATGGTGGTGAGGGCCCAGGGAATACGCAGACCGGGATCTGCGGCTATTGACATGTGTTACGTGGCGGCAGGAAGATTCGACGGATTCTGGGAAAGTGACCTCAAACCCTGGGACACGGCAGCGGGAACGGTCATTGTAAAAGAAGCGGGAGGAAAACTGAGCACTTACGAGGGAAACCCCTATGACCCATACAAGAAAAGCATCGTGGCCGCAAATCCCTTCATCCACGATGCCATGATACAGGTCTTAATGGATAATGGCTGAACCACCCTCAATATGGTCCCATCCCATCCCCTTTATCTGCTCAACAAAACGGATTTCCACATGGGTTTGTTCATCCGTTGTTTTTGCCAAACGCCTTTTGTTACCCTTTTTTTTACCCCTTTTAAAGGGTATTACCCTTTTTTTCGCCAAATTGCCCCAGGACCCCGGCCCAGGCATTCCACTAATCCGTCCTTTTGTAGATTCCTTAGCAGTTTTTTAAGGATGTCCCGGATTCACCACATTCTACACATAAACAACGCGCCTCTTTATCACTAATCACAGTCCCTCATATTGACGCTGAACCTCATCGGTCCCATAGACCCTCTCAAGCCTGCGTACAATAAAATGACCACGCGCCATGTCCTGGAAATGATCGATAAAAATCGTGTTTATCAATGCACCTCCCGCTGCTCCAATTATAGGCACGGCCTGTGCTGCAA
>JAFDAP010000401.1 GCA_019313765.1 Deltaproteobacteria bacterium
CTTCATTTCTGTCCCTCCTTTGTCTTAGAGTTAAGGTTTTAAATTCAAAAGATCCCGCTGAACCGGGCCTGTCAAGACACAGCTCCCCGAATCTTTCACGAAACCTGAGAAAGGAAATCTGCTAATTTCCGTGTACACCTGAAACAACCTCTTATGGAAATTTCTGACGATCAAATAGCAGACCTGGTTAGAATTGAGTAATAAATTCCAAGAAAAGACAAGAACTTACAAAAAAACTGGAAAACTTTTAAGCGTAATTCACTTTTAGATTTTATTAATATAGGCGTGACAAGGTTTTTGTGTCAAGTAGAAACCATATTTATGATATGAAGGATGGCTTTGCAAGTCATATCCTGCCTTGACATGATGTGTGAGGTGATTATTGTATTAAACAGTACCTGAAAATATAATCGTAAATCATCCAAATATCGGATAAACATGCCAGGTAAAGACTATTACAATATATTAGGGGTCTCAAAATCGGCCTCCGCAGAGGAGATAAAAAAGGGATATCGCAAACTGGCCCTTAAATATCACCCGGACCACAACAAGGGAGACAAAGCAGCCGAGGCCAAATTCAAGGACTTGAGTGAGGCCTATGCCGTCCTGAGTGACCCGGAGAAAAAAAAGCAATATGATATGTTCGGGGCCGAAGGCTTCCAGAACAGGTTTTCCCAGGAAGACATCTTTCGGGGCTTTGATTTCGGGAGTATTTTCAGTGAGTTCGGGTTTGGGGGCGGGGGAAGGTCCCAGAACATTTTCAGCCAGATGTTTGGTGGAGCGAGGGGGCCGGGCCAGCGTCATTACCGCACCGCCGGTTTCCGAGGCCAAAACCAGGCAATGAAAGGCCAGGATCTGCTCTATGAACTCCCCTTGACCTTGGAAGAGTTGTTCGAAACTACCAGTAAAATCATCTCCTATCAATTGGACGGTCGCCAGGAAACGGTCTCGGTAAAGATCCCTGCGGGGATCCCGGCAGGCCGGAAGTTGAGGCTTCAGGGAAAAGGACAGGCAGGACCCTACGGCGGCCCTGCGGGAGATCTGTATGTAAAGATCAGAGTGCTTGACCATCCGGTTTTTAGAAGGGAAAACGACGACCTTTATTTTAAACAAATAATCAGTTTCTCCGATGCAGTTCTCGGCACGGAGATCGAAGTGCCGACCATTGATAAAAAACTCCTGAAACTAAGGGTACCACCCGGGACACAGAACAATGCCAAATTCAGGCTCAAGGGCTACGGCCTGCCCCATATGAAGGGCCAGGGTCGGGGAGATGCATATGCGGAGATAAGCATCGCAGTCCCGAAAAAGCTCAACAAAAAGCAAAAAGCGATTGTGGAATCCTTAAAAAAGGAAGGGTTATAGTAAAAAGCCCGGCCCAAAAGACCAGGCTTTGTTTATCCCTGAAGGGTATTTGCCTTGTTGGAATTTAGTTGACTTATTGAAATTCCAAATATCAAATCCCAAATATCAAACAAATTCCAATGACCAAAATTCTAAAATCCAAACAATGTGTTTTGTCCTGGAAGGTTTTGGTAATTGAATATTGGAGTTTGAGATTTATTTGTGTTTTGGTGCTTGGAATTTGTATTTTTAGACACAAAACTCCAAGGCAAAGCCATCTATCTCTGACCCCCGCGTAACGGGATCTTCGACTGGCCCAGCCTCCGGCCCATAGGGCCTACGGCCCGGAGGGACGACCAGGTTTTCAATGAAAAAATAAAATTAATCCGGTTCATCCCGTTAATCCTGTCAAAAAAAGATAGCTGAACTCTGACGGTTGTAGAAGGAACAAGACGGAGACTAATATAAATGAAAGCCCTATGTGTTTATTCAGGGGGGCTTGACAGCATGTTGGCTGCGGAATTGATAAGGGCACAGGGCATTGACGTCTTGGCCCTTTTTTTTGAGACCCCCTTTTTTACATCCAAAAAAGCCGCCAAATCCGCCCGAAAAATGGGCCTTTCTTTCAAGGTCGTAGACATAACAAAACGTCACCTGGAAATAGTGAAACACCCTAAACACGGCTATGGCAACAACATGAACCCATGCATTGACTGCCATGCACTCATGTTTCGAATCGCGGGCGAGATGCTTGAACAGGAAGGGGCAAGTTTTGTCTTTTCCGGGGAGGTTATGGGCCAGAGACCCATGTCCCAAAACAAGAGATCCCTCTCTCTGATCGCACGTGAAAGCGGTCTTGAAGGTCTTCTTCTGAGGCCCCTTTCAGCCAAAAACCTACCTCCCACCATACCCGAAGAAAAGGGATGGCTAATAAGGGACCTGCTTATGGATTTCCAGGGACGGTCAAGGAAACCACAAATAGAACTGGCAAAGAAGCTGAATATCAACGAATACCCTGCTCCAGCCGGCGGCTGTCTCCTGACCGAAAACGCGTTTTCACGGCGGTTAAAGGACCTGCTTTCCGCGCGGCATGATCCTGAATCTCGGGAGATCGAGCTGTTGAAATTAGGGAGGCACTTCCGGATTGATACAAACACAAAGGTGGTCGTGGGTCGAAATAAAGGGGAAAATGAAGCCCTCACTGCCCTGGCTAATGATAAGGACATCCTTTTAGTCTCAATGTCGCTCCCCGGACCCACGGTCTTTGTCTCTGGCGATTATTCGAATGAATCCTTAGAACTGGCAGCGGAAATTACAGTGGCGTACAGTGATGCAAAAGTTGGTGAAATCATTTCGGTCAGGGTGATAGGGGGAGTGGGTGGTGAGATATCGGTGACAGGGGTGCGTGATAAGGCGGAGTTCATACCCTACATGATTTAGAAAATCATTTTGTTAACGTCTCAAAATCCTCTTAAAAAAGGATTTCTGCTTCATTTCTTCCAACTTCTTCTGGTTTTCGTCTAATGCCTTTTGATG
>JAFDAP010000402.1 GCA_019313765.1 Deltaproteobacteria bacterium
CAAAAAACCGATCATCATTAACAAGACGGGTAGCTCGGTGAAGAGCGATCAGGCAGCCCGATCCCATACCGGGTCCATGGCCGGCAGGCACGAGATTTACACGGGGTCTTTCAGTCAGGCGGGGATGCTTAGTGTTAATAATGCGGAGGGTCTTCTGGATACGGCCATGGCCCTTGAAGCCTGTCCGATTCCTGATGGGCCGGGAGTTGCCGTGCTATCCGGTCAGGCGGGACCGGGAATGGCGGCCTGCGACGTTTGCGAGGCCCGGGGACTAAAAATTGTCCCGTTTACCGAGAAGACACAGCAAAAGATAAATGAGCATCTGCCGCCCCTTGCCCTGAGGACAAACCCGGTGGACATGGGTCCGGCCTGGTATGATTCGTCGGCCATAGAGAAAATCATAAGGGCGGTTATGGATGATGACAATGTTGATGGCATTCTCCTTTTGATGATGTTTGCATCGGCCAATGTGGATGCGGTGAGGGGGATAAGCGATCTATTGGAAGAGTGGGCCCAGCAAAAGCCCCTAATCAGTTGTATTCTGTCCCCTCCGGGCATCTGGGACGAACAGATAAAGGCCCTGGAACAATCAGGGGCACTAATCAATTATCCCACGCCCGAGAGAGCTGCGAACGCTATGGCGAGCCTGTGGAAATACCGAGAAATGCAGATCAGCCGAGAGGACATTTTATGAGATACTTTATGGAACCGGAGAGTACGGCCATTATCGGGATCAGCCGTAGGAGCGGGCCGGGCTCGTATAACCTGATGGAAAACATGCTCCATTATGGCTATCAGGGAAGGATCTTTCCCATTAATCCCCAGGCCAATGAAATCTTAGGAGTAAAGGCCTACACCAACATCAGGAAAGTTGGGCTAAAAATCGACCTGGCCATTATCAGCCTCCCCCGAGAGCTGGTGGTTAAAAGCGTTCAAGAATGTGCTGAAGCGGGTGTTAAGGCCGTCATCGTGGTCGGCCAGGGATTTGCAGACGCTGATGTCAGGGGAAAAATCCTCCAGCATGAGTTGATAGCTATTGCCAAAGAAAACGGCTTAAGGATATTAGGCCCTAATACCCTTGGTGTCGTCAATAACTTCAATAACTTTACCACTTCCTTTATGCCCCTGACCCGGGAAAAGTCACCGGTGGGCCTGATTTGCCAGTCCGGGGTCTTTTTCGTAGGAGCCGCAGTTTTTAGCGGTCAGATAGGAAAAGGTATTGATATAGGCAATGCCTGTGATATCGGGTTCTATGAAGCCCTCAAGTACTTTGGGGATGACCCGGATATTAAGATTATCGCCATACACGTGGAGGGATTAGAACATGCAAGGCCGTTCCTTTCTTTAGCCGGGCCTATTGCCAGAGAAAAACCGATTGTAGTGTTCAAAACGGGACAAAGTGAAGCTGGAGCTAAGGCTGCGGCTTCGCACAGTGGCGCCATGGCAGGCGATTATCAGATATACAGGACCGCACTGAAACAGGCAGGGCTCCTGTTTCTTGATGAAGACGGTCAGATGGGCGATGCAGTCAAGACCCTGCTGCGCCAGCCACCGATGAAGGGAAATCGCATAGCTGTTATTACGGTCACCGGGGCGGGCGGGATCATGGCGACTGATGCCCTGGAAAGGTATGGCCTTGAATTGGCTTCACTTTCCGAAAAGACCATTAGCGCCCTTGCTGATTTGTCTCCTGAGTGGATGCCCCTTGGAAACCCGTTGGATCTCTGGCCCGCAGTAATGAAACACGGGCTACGAGATATTTATACGGCAATTCTGAGGGAAGTTCTGGCCGATCATAATGTGGATGGGGCGCTCTGCATCAGCATTGCTCCGAAACTACCCGACTTTGACTTCCTTGACGTATCAGAACAGTTAAACAAAATCATGGATAAGAAAACAGAGAAGCCGGTAGTTGGCTGGCTTTATGGCCCCAATGTTAAAGAGATCAGCGAAAAATTTGACAAAGGAAACAGGATCACGATTTATCAAACAATCGAAAAGGCCGCCTGGTCCCTGGCGCTTCTGAGAGAGCGCCAGCAATTTCTTGAAAAAGAAGATAAATAAGGGTGAAACAGAAAAATGGTGGAGGGACACATGAAAATCATAGAAAAAGCTTTAAAGGAAAGAAGAACATCACTATCGGAGCATGAGGCAAAACAGGTCCTGGCAACCTATCAGATCCCTGTGGCCCGGGAAATCCTGGTGGATGATGTCAAGGATCTCATTAACGCTGCTGAAGAAATCGGTTACCCGGTCGTCTTTAAGGGATGCTCGTCGGATATCGCCCACAAAACGGAAAAGGGCCTGATCAAGATCGATATCAGAGATGAAAAGGAGGCAAGAGCAGCTTTTAAGGAGATCATGGAAAAAATGGACGGAACAGGAGCTGGCGTCCTGGTCCAGGATATGGTCAAGGGCAAAAGGGAACTCGTAGTAGGCCTTACCCGTGATCCCCAGTTCGGGCCATGCGTCATGTTCGGCCTTGGGGGAATATTTACCGAGATTTTGAAGGATATCTCATTTCGTGTAGCACCGTTGGAAAAAAGGGATGCTTTAGAGATGATGCGTGAGATCAAGGGGCACAAAATCTTAGAGGCTGTTCGTGGCATGCCGGCAGCGGATGTGGATATGTTGGCCGATATCCTGATCAATGTAGGCAGGATCGGCCTTGAAAACAAGCAGGTGAAAGAGATTGATATCAATCCGGTGATCATCTCCGGGTCCCGGCCGGTGGCGGTTGATGCCTTGATAATCTTGGACAATGTTAAAGAATAGTTGCCGCCGCCAACAAAATCTATATTTTTAGCCGTGTTAAGGAGCGTATACCCATGTCTAAAAAAGATGCCCCCTCATTGTTGAAAGAGATGGCGACGA
>JAFDAP010000403.1 GCA_019313765.1 Deltaproteobacteria bacterium
GTAACCTTGTTTTTCCATAGTAAACTCCGTGATAAAGAATTTATATCCGAAGGACCTGGCTTTGATTTACACCGGAAAGGGGCTGTCTGTATTTCATCAGTTCTCCTGACTGTTGGAGTGATGAATTGCTGAAAATTCCAAACAACAAATAACAAATAAATCACAATGACCTAAATTTCAAATAACAAACAAGTTTTGGTCATTGGATTTTAGAATTTGGAATTTATTTGAAATTTGGATATTGAGATTTGAGATTTATCCTTTTTGTCTCTGACAACGCCTATCTTCATGCTAAGCACAGTCAGAACAAAAGAAAAAAACATTAAATAATAATAACCTGCCCTGCCCCACCTTCAACATACCGGTCCGGGTACAAGGACTTTATCTCTCTTTTGTGTTGCGTGCAATGGGCAGGGCAAATCAGTTTCAGGTCCTTGAACAGGTCATATTCATTAAACCCATGAAGACCGCCGACAACAGCATAAACCTTTCCGAATTGGGAAGCAACGGCAAGGATATGCGCCATGCCCGGATGAGAGCATCCTGCGATCACAACGATCCCGTCATCCGTTTTAATTGCCATGGATTGTTCAATGTTATCGAGTTCACCCGTAGAAAAAACGTTCTTATAAATCTCCATAGGCCCGCTAACTGATATGACCCCTTTTTCACTGTGCCCCCTTCCAATTGAAGCGGGCACATAAATACTGACATCGGAGTTCACATTGAGAAAGGCGGATAATCCACCCACATGGTCAAAATGGGCATGGGAAATAACGACGTCTTGAATGGAAGCGGGGTCAATTTTAAGTTTTTTCATATTGGAAAGCAGTATAGCGCCGTTTGTTCCGGTATCAAAAAGAATTCTTGGCGTATTCTCTATTTCCACCAGACAGGAAAAGCCCCAGTCTGCCTGAAGACCCTCTTTGTATGTCTCATTGTCGTAAATAAGTGTAATCTTCATTTTTTCTCTTAATTTAGGTTTGTTAAAAGACTTTCTTGACAGGATTAACTGGATGGACTGGATTTATTTAATCTTGTAAATCCTGTTATCCTGTCAAAATGTTTTTCAAAAGGCTAAAGCGTTACCATTTTGTTATACTCTGCAATACGATATCACCTTCAGTTAACCCCATATCATTCGCGATTACATGACACTTCACCTTTAACAGGAAGAATATGGGACGTTTCTCATTGGAAAGGGCCTCGTAATTTCCCTGTCCCTTACTTATGATAAATTCCGCACTTTTATAAATTTTCTTAAACTCCTCGCTGCATGTATTGAGGATAGTGCCCGGTGCATCTGTCCCCGAGGACAATATGGTCGCGACCTTATCAATGCCTGCCTGAACGGCGTCCTCGTAAGTGGCATCATTTATGACCGGCACACCCCTGACCACATATATCACTGGCTTTTTCATTGTCTCTATCAGGATTCTATCAAACACACACTCCCCGGCATTGTCGCCGATATACAGGATCTCATCCGCTCCATCTAACCGGTCCTTGAATTCAACATAATCGCATACTGCAAAATCCCTGGTAAACGCTGCTTCTATCTCCTCCTCTATATCAAATTCCCTTTTTGCACCAAAGTCTATCACGTTCCCGGCAATGGCAATTCTTATTGCCGTGAGGAGCTTATCATTTGATTTTTCAACCAGATTTTTTAGAGATGGATACAATGAAAGGCACTTTTCAGTACTTTCCTCTTTTATCTCCTTATACGGATCAAGGTTTCCGGTAATTTCACTTACCTTTCTGTATATCAACATCCCGCTTTCCGGGGGAGTAGTCTCAAAGGGAATGTCCTTCAGCATCATTCCCACTTCATCCAGAATCCTCTTTATCTTCCTCTCATCATCTGTTGCGATTCTGCCCGCACGCAGCGCCTGATTCAAAAAACATGGAAAACACTCAAGATATGTTTTCATTTGAATTCACCTTATGACTCTTAAAGCCCGAGCAATTCCATTTTCCAGGTTCACGGCTTTTAAGCCGGGCTTCCCATAAACATCTAAACATAGGAGGCTGTCCGAGAATGGCTTCGTAGCGAGATCGAGCGAAAGTTTTGAGGGCAAGTCGAAGATCCCGCACTTTGAGCGGGGGCGACAAGGTCAAAACGGCCGTAGGCGTAGCAGTAGCCTACGTTGAGGGCGTTTTGGCCTTGACAACGCAGCCATCAAAATTTGAAGCCGATCGCAGTAGAAGTCTATTCTCGGACAGCCTCCTAGATACGCTATGGCATTCAGCCAGGAATATCAAGACCTGTGTGCCCGTGATTTACGGTAAAAATCGCAACTTCCCCTTGACTAACCGACGATTGCAACATATATTACCATCCAGCAATATAAAGGAGCCTAACATGAAAGATTTCATCAAGGTGATGAAGGCCCTCTCAGACCCCAACAGAGTCAAGATCATAAAGATGCTGCAACACAAGACAATGTGTGTATGCGAGTTGCAGTCTGCCTTGCAGGTGGCCCAACCTACCGTCTCCAAACATTTGAAAATACTTGAAGATGCAGGCCTGCTCAGATTCAATAAGGATGGACAGTGGGTCAATTATTACCTCTCGGACGGGCGAAACAGCCCCTATGCGGCCAGCCTTTTGGGAAATCTCAGGCACTGGCTTGAGAATGAGGCCGAAATCTCCGATCTAAAGGACAGGCTCCCAATGATCCGGCGGGAGGAAATCTGTAAGGCATAATTTTTTTTTGCGGTTTGAATATAGCCAAATACCTATTTAACGATTTGTAAAGAATCCAGGCCCAGAGGACCTGGCTTTAGTTACACCCCATAGGGGTTAGACGGTTTTCGTTATTCGGTTGCGCGGCTCGTTTCGTCTTTCGTCGGTCGGTTGCGGGCTT
>JAFDAP010000404.1 GCA_019313765.1 Deltaproteobacteria bacterium
ATTTTGTGTAGTGATAATAGAATTGAAAGGGTGATTTGGTGGGTTTGTAAAAAACGTGAGGTGTTTCCTCCTTCCTCCTTCGCATGAAGCTTCCATCTTCGCTAAAGCTACGACGGACAAGACGGCGGATCTTCGAGATTGGTAATTTTTGTGTGGTGAGATGGATGTTTGTGAGAAAAGCTGGCTGAGGCTTTAAGTGATCAAGGTAATAGAAAAACGGCTCCTGACCCCTTTAATTTTCTTGGGGGGCTGTTAAAAAAGGCTGGATTCCCAATGACAATACCAAAATCTGTTGAGGCGGTCTGTGTTATTGAGCCATTCCGGGCGTTTTGAACAGTCGCGTATTGGCATTAAAAGCAGAGATCGCAGTTTTTCAACAGCCCCCCTGGAACCTTTAGTTATCCCATAAAGGATTTTTTGCAGAAAATTGTGTTTCAGGCCAGAAATTCCTTGACTAACGGAAAGTCTTTGCTATAATTGCATTTGTATAGTAGCAGATTACTTTTTATTGGAGGAGATAGAATGAGAAAGCAAACCAAATTAAATGACGTTTCTATTGCAGTTTTAGTGTGGGTGTGTGTCTTGAGTTTGCCTTTGGCAGCGGCACCGTGGGGTGGAAGTGGTACGGAAGATGAGCCATACAGAATAGCCGATGCGAGTGATTTGGAGTCGTTGGCCTCTGATCCCAATTATTACGATGGGTACTATTTTATTCTTACCGCCGACATTGATCTTTTGGGCAAGGATGGGAGGGATTATATCATCGCTCCCAATACTGACGGCTCCGATCCTTATTTTAACGGCACCTTTGACGGCAATTACCATGTGATAGGAAATTTGAATATCGATACCCTGGGCGGGAACGATTTGTTTCTTGGTTTATTCGGAGTGATCGATTCAGATGGACTGGTACAAAACCTTGGTCTTGAAAACGCAACTGTCACTGGGGGCGGTTCTTCAAACTATGTAGGCGTTCTGACAGGAGCCAGTATGGGTACTATAAAACAATGCTATGCGAGCGGTACGGTCACCGGCGGATTAGCGGTTCAAAATCTCGGCGGGATGGTTGGCTGGAATATGAGCGAGATATATAACAGCTATGCAGATGTAAATGTTAGCGGTGGCGCCAGTTCGTCGAATATAGGTGGTTTTGTGGGGCAAAATGGTATTACCGATAAATGTTATGCCAGCGGTATGGTCTCGGGTGGGGCCAATGTAGGTGGTTTTGCCGGTAGTGGCCCTTCACCATCGTACTGCTATTTCCTGGATCCGTCGGACGGCGGGGGACCTGATAATGGACTTGGCTTTGCATTACTTGAGGGGGAGATGCAGGACCAAGCGAGCTTTGCAACCTGGGATTTCTTCGGCGAGGCAACTAACGGCACCGAGGAAATATGGATGATGGACAATTTTCCGGTATTAGGCTGGCAGATAGCGGTGGGTATGCCTGAGTTGGCCATGCTTTCCCGATATTGGCGTACCAGCGGTTGCCCGTCAGGGAATCTTTGCGAAACCGTGGACTGGTATAGGGATGGAACGATCGATACTTATGATTTTTTCCAGTTGGCCCAGAGCTGGCAGGAACCGGTTGTAGCCATTAACCTACTGGAGATAGGCGATGATTTCGAAACCGGTGACTTTGGCTATATGCCCTGGGTAATGGGCGGCGATGCCAACTTTGTGATTGTTTCCGATGTCGTTTATCAAGGCAGTTACGCGGCCAAATCCGGAACTATCGGTGATAGCCAGACATCCTCTATGGAATTTACCGTCGACACAACGGGTTATGAAGTTATCGGCTTTTATATGAAGACCTCCACTGAAGCTGATGCGGACAAGTTAAAGTTTTATGATAACGGTGACCCCCACGGATTGTTTTACGGATCTGGCGAACTTGACTGGACCTATTTTTCCTTTAATACCGGCAATGGTATGCACACCTTTAAGTGGGCTTATGAGAAGAACGGCAGCGGCAGTTCAGGGGATGATTGCGTCTGGATTGACAAGATCGAGTTTCTTGATTTATATTAATCGGGTGCAGGTTTGATTTTATGTGGTTCGTTGGCGAATTAACCAAAGGTATCTAATATCTTAGTTCGCATGGATGAGGTTGATAAGGAGGATTCCTCCTTTGCATGAAGCTTCCATCTTCGCTAAAGCTACGACGGACAAGACGGCGGACTGGGGGGCTTCGGCCTCTGCATGAAGCTTCCATCTTCGCTAAAGCTACGACGGACAAGACGGCGGATCTTCGATATTGTTTATTGATGATTGAATAGATTCTTCGCTGCGCCGTTCGACTCCCAATGGTCGCTCAGGGCTAAAGGCTAAATCAGAATGACGAACTGGATTCCCGCTTCCGCGGGAATGACAAATTCTTGCGTTGGGGATGACAGTTTTTTATGTTGGGGGGGGGTGCTTTTTTGCGGATTTGTAGAAGATTATGAATAGTGGGAGTCCGACAATTACCATGTAAATACCGATGTTCTGTGAGATAGTTCCGCCTTCGTATATTGCCCACCATGCATACTCGAATGGGTTTCCGTCGCGCAGGGATTCAATGAAAAATCGCATAGTGCCATGTGAGATCAACATCAGGGCGAATGTGCAGCCGGGCAGTTTTCGGTTGAACTTTCGCCAGAAGAAAAACAGCAGGGCGCAAAGGAAAAAGGCGTCTATGCTGGAATAGAGTTGAGTTGGGTGGATAGGCAGGGGCCGGTATTTTCCTTTTGTAACGTCGTACTTTTGGGCCGGGGACAGAAGTTCGAGGGGTTTGGTGGGGGCGAAATGTTTGTTTAGCTCGTCCATTGGAAACCATGTTTTGCCGTCCTCGCTGAAATAGCCGAAATAGTCGGCGGGCAG
>JAFDAP010000405.1 GCA_019313765.1 Deltaproteobacteria bacterium
TCTATTTGTCAAGAGAAAACTCCAAGGGATCTCAATATTAATTTTTTTGAAGGGGCCGTAAAAAATGCTTGACATATGAGATTTAGGAGATTAGTTTATTGAACTTAAATCTTTTTATGCATTAGATGAGCATTGTCATCATGATCCATTTTTCGCAAAATATTATCGTCATTATCAGCGCAACAGGGATACTTCTGTCCTTGTTGCTCCTCCTTTTGGTCGTCAGACTGAAATGTCCTGGCCTGATAATGACATGATTTAAACAAGACCCTTTAAAATCCGTTATCAGGCTCGCCTGGTAACGGATTTTTTTTTGGCAAAAATTGACACCCTCGTAAAAAGTCGTCACCCCGGCCCCGCATCTAATGCGGGATAAACTGCAGCCGGGGTCCAGGTCAGTCATAAGTTTCTGAAAACACTGGATTCCGGCTTTCGCCGGAATGACGGAAAAGGGAACTTTTCGACTTTTTACGAGACCATCAAAATTATTTGGAGAAAATGGGATGAGAAACCAAATTACTCTCTACGACACTACCCTGCGAGACGGGACCCAGGGCGAACAGGTCAACTTCTCGGCCGAAGACAAGTTGCGTATTGCAAAAAAGCTGGACGACTTCGGCATCTCTTATATTGAGGGGGGATGGCCCGGTTCGAATCCAAAGGATGTTCGGTTTTTCGAGATGGCCAGAGAGGCGGATTTCAAAAAATCCCGGGTAACGGCCTTTGGGAGTACGCGCAGACCTGGAACCGCTCCCCACGAGGATGATAACATCCGGGCGCTTCTGAAGACTGAAATGGAGACGGTGACTATTTTCGGTAAGAGCTGGGACCTTCATGCCACAGAGATCTTGGGGGTTTCCCTGAAGGAAAACCTGACAATGATTAAAGAAACAGTGGCATACTTAAAAGAAAAGGGCAGGGAAGTGATCTATGACGCGGAGCACTTTTTTGACGGCCACCAGGCCAACCCTTCCTATGCCATGGAAACCTTAAAGGCCGCACAAGAAGGTGGTGCTGATACCGTTGTACTCTGCGACACCAACGGCGGGAGGATGCCCCGGAAGATTGCGGAGATCGTTGCCGATGTCGTGGCCCGTCTGGGGGTTCCGATCGGGATCCACGCCCATAATGACTGCGGACTTGCCTTAGCCAATTCCTTGGCGGCTGTTGAGTCAGGCGCCAGGATGGTGCAGGGTACGATCAACGGGTATGGAGAGCGGTGCGGGAATGTGGACCTGATCTCTGTTATCGGGAATCTCCAGTTGAAAATGGGGTATTCCTGCATCCCGGAAGAAAAGCTGAAACAGCTCACCGAACTCTCACGCTATGTGAGCGAGGTTGCCAACGTGCCTCCTTTAAACCAGCGCCCCTTTGTAGGGAAGAGCGCCTTTGCCCATAAGGGCGGGGTCCATGTCAGCGCCATCCAGAAAAACCCGGCAGCTTACGAGCATATGGAGCCTGAAGCCGTGGGGAATCGGCGAAGGGTGCTGGTTTCAGATCTTTCAGGGAAGAGCAATATCGATTACAAGGCCCGTGAAATGGAGATAGAACTCGGGGGAAACGGTTACGACAGCCAAAAAATCGTTGGCGAGATTAAGAAATTAGAGGATGAGGGCTATCAGTTTGATGCTGCAGAAGGGTCTTTGGAACTTCTTATAAAAAAGGTCACCGGTCAGTTCCAGGAGCCCTTTACCCTTGAGTCATTTCGAGTTACCACTGAGAAGAACCGCTCGGGTCCGAGTACCTGTCAGGCAACCATTAAGATCTCCGTCGGAGCAGAGGATGAAATCACCGCCGCCGAGGGTGACGGACCGGTTAATGCCCTGGATAACGCCCTGAGAAAGGCCTTGACCAAGTTCTTCCCCCAGATTGTGGAGATGGGTCTGGTTGACTTTAAGGTACGCGTCATTGATGGTTCGGGTGGAACCTCAGCCAAGGTCAGGGTCCAGATCGAGTCCAGGGATTCCAGGGAGATCTGGTCCACGATAGGCGTTTCAGAAAACATCATTGAAGCAAGCTGGCAGGCCCTGGTGGACAGCTTTCATTACAAGCTTTCCAGAGAACCGGAAGGGGTGGAATAATGAAAACAGATAAAGGTCATTTTATTGAGGCATGTGCCGCAGATTCCCGAAACCACAGGAATCTGCGGAGGGTCCTTACGCAGAGATGCGGGTAAGAAAAACGTTTAACGGGGAATCAGTATTCAGTGTCCCCATGCAACCCTTTTCCACTCAACTATATGAAGGACTCTATGTAAGGAGGTTATTCCATGAAAGACCATGTGATAATATTTGATACAACACTCAGGGATGGTGAGCAATCCCCAGGGGCAAGCATGAATGCGGCTGAGAAGCTGCGGATGGCTAAGCAATTGGAGAAATTAGGCGTGGATGTTATGGAGGCCGGTTTTCCGGCCTCATCTCAGGGGGACTTCGAATCGGTCCAGATGATCGCCAAAAAGATTAGAAACGTCCAGGTGACGGCCCTTGCCAGGACATCAAGGGAAGATATTGACAAGGCATGGGAGGCTGTCAAAGATGCAGCCAACCCAAGAATCCATACCTTTATCGCCACGTCTGATATCCACCTGAAGCACAAGCTTAAGATGGATCGTGAGAAGGTAGTGCGAGAAGCGGTCGATGCGGTGAGGTATGCCAAGGGCTTCACAGATAATGTGGAATTTTCAACAGAGGACGGCACCCGATCCGACAGGGACTACCTATGCAAGATATTTGGGGCCGTGATCGAGGCCGGGGCCACTACCGTCAATTTACCAGACACGGTTGGGTATGCAGTCCCCGAGGAGTACGGTCAGCTGATTACCTATGTCAGACAGCATACTCCCGACATCCATAA
>JAFDAP010000406.1 GCA_019313765.1 Deltaproteobacteria bacterium
GTGCAACAAAGAATTCGTTCCGGATTTGTGCGCAATAGCACCTGGTGTTCTGCAAGAACTGGATGAACTATGCATTTGGTTTAGAATCGAACCTGTCTTTCATGAATCTAACCTTGAACCTCTGAACGTTGAACCTGAGTTATAAACTATCAGAATTAAGGGTTTTGGTCAAGCCGTCCCCTGTCATTCCCGTTGCAAATTGTGATTGATTCTTATATGATTTTGGAATTGCAATGATTTATTCTCTTAGTACCTTAATAAAGCCCCGCATCGGAGTATAAACGAATGAGTGGAAGATACAACAACATTCTGGATCAGATCGGTAATACCCCCTTAGCCGCCATAAACAGGCTCAACCCGAACAAAGGGGTGGAGATCTTGGCCAAGCTGGAATCCTTTAATCCCGGCGGCTCCGTAAAGGACAGACCCGCCCTCTACATGATTGAAGAGGCCGAAAAAAAGGGAGAGCTGACAAAGGACAGGATTATCCTTGAAGCCACGAGCGGAAATACGGGTATCGGTCTTGCGCTCGTGGCAGCAGTCAAAGGCTACAGGATCCAGCTTACCATGTCGGAATCGGTGAGCGAAGAGCGGGTCAAGATCCTCAAGGCCATGGGTGCGGACATAAAATTTACGCCTTCCCACTTAGGAACGGACGGGGCAATTGAATATGTCTATCAAATGATGAGAGAAGAGCCTGAAAAATACTGGCTTGCCGACCAGTTCAATAGCGAGGCAAACTGGAAAGCCCACTATGACGGCACGGCAATGGAGATCTGGGGCCAGACAAACCAAAACCTTAATGCGATTGTAGCAACCATGGGTACTACCGGCACCTTAATGGGCCTGACAAGAAGGTTTGCGGAACTCAACCCCGAGGTTCAAATCGTGGGTGTCGAACCTTACCTCGGCCATAAAATACAGGGCCTCAAAAACATGAAGGAGTCTTATCAGCCGGGTATTTTCCAGAAAGAACTCATTAGCAGGATTATCCGGATAGATGATGAAGAGGCATATGAGACCTCGCGCCTGCTCGCCAAAGAAGAGGGCCTTTTCGTTGGGATGAGCTCCGGGGCGGCCATGGCAGCGGCCTTCAGGCTTGCAGGGGAGATGACGGAAGGTCGAATCGTCGTCATCCTGCCGGACGGGGGTGAGAGATACCTGAGCACGCCTCTGTTCGTGGCTAAGAAAAAAACCGGTCTACGCATATATAACACCATGACCCGCAAGAAGGAAGAATTTGTCCCCATAGAAGAAAACCGTGTGAGTATATACTCCTGTGGTCCTACACTCTTCCGGTTGATCCGTGTTGGCCAGTGCAGACGGTTCCTTTTCTCCGATCTGATCAGGCGTTATTTTGAGTCCAAGGGATGCACCGTAACCCATATCATGAACGTCACGGACTTGGACGACCGGACCATTGAATACGCAGACAGGGCGGGCATGTCTCTTAAGGATTTCACGGATAAGTATTACAAGGCGTTCATGGAGGACCTTGACGAGCTGAATACAAAAAGGGCTACCGAATATCCGAGGGCGACCGAGCATGTGGATGACATGATTCAGTTGGCACAAAAACTGGTTGAAAAGGGATACGCTTACGAGAAATTTCATTCCATATACTTTGACATCTCCCGGTTCAAGGAATACGGCAGGCTCTCACGTGTTGATCTCAACAAAATCAGGCTCGGGAAGACCGTGGACCTGGACCAGTACGAAAAGGACAACCCGCGGGATTTTACGCTTCTGAAAAGAACAACCCTCAATGAACTGAAAAAGGGGATATTCTACCAGACCCGCTGGGGGAATGTCCGGCCAAGCTGGCACTTGCAGTGCGCGGCCATGGCCATGAAATACTTAGGGCCTAACTATGATATACATACAAGCGGCGTTGACCTGATATTTCCGCACCACGAAAACACGATCGCTATCAGCCAGGCAGCTACAGGGAAAGCCCCGGTCGGTTTCTGGGTCCATAATGAAATGGTAATGGTAAACGGTGAAGATAATTCTTCGGGGCCTGAAAACGAAAAGTTGACATTGAGGGATATCTTAGATCGGGGTTACACAGGGAGAGAGATCCGCTATTGGCTGCTCAGCAGCCATTACAGAAGGCCGATCGATTTCTCCTGGGAAAAACTTAAGACTGCGAGAAACACAATCGCGCACTTGGATACATTCGTTCAGAAGCTCCATTTCTGCATGCCGGGTCCTGTTGATCCGGATATGGATCAGGTGATTTATGATTTGAGGAAAAAATCCGTGGAATCCATGGATGACGACTTTAACGTCTCTGCAGCATTAGCGGCCCTTTTCCGGTTCACCCGCCGCATAAACAGAAAAATGGATCGCTACGGTTTATCAAACAAAGACAAGGAAAAAATCCTGAAGGCCCTGGAAACGGTCAATTCGGTGTTAGGCGTAATGAGACTTGAAATACAGAAGGCCGATAAAGATGTAGAAGACCTGATTGAAAAAAGGGAACAGGCCAGGAGGGATAAGGATTGGGAGACCTCTGACCGTTTGCGTCAGGAACTTAAGGACATGGGGATAGAGGTGACCGATACCACAGAAGGACCGGTGTGGCGCAAATTATAAGGATAATAACATCATATCAATCCCGTAAAGCCCGTTAAAAAAAGTTGGTAACTTAACTACTACCTGAACGGATACGAAAATTATTACGGGAATTTTCTTTTCCCGGGATCTCCGGACACTTGATATTCGGGCAGCATGAGACCGAGTATCACCCTCAGAGTCATATAATCGAAGGGATGAAAGGCCCCTCGATAAGCCGTAACTGCTGTGCACCCGCAGCGGGAGCAATCGGCATTATCGCCGTATGTGCAGGCC
>JAFDAP010000407.1 GCA_019313765.1 Deltaproteobacteria bacterium
TCCAAACTGGCCGGTGCGACTCGGGCAAGCCAGATGATTGATACCTCTACCAGAATGCCATATCCTGCAAGAAACCAAATCGCGCGAGGCCAATACCAAGTTCCGCCCCAGATTCTCGCTGGGACGAGAAGAAAAACGGCAAAAAACGCTATTTGGAATAATCCACCAATAAGTCCTTTTGCCATTAACACAAGCTGCCTTCCTCTCTTGTTGTCAGCGATTGTGTCGCCAACTTTGATGTAGTTTGCCTAATTGCGGTATTTGTAATACTGCATTTTGGCATGCGAAATGGTTTATGTTGCGATTTTGCATCCTAATCCGCCACATAATCGGATTAGACTGCGTTAGTGCTGTATAAAAAACTTGACATTATATAAATAAGCCTGTAAGAAAACCTGTAAACAGAGCGTGCCTGATAGCCGCGCTCTTGATGGTGAATCTGAGTTCTGCCTAAAGAACATCGTAATATCATCCATCATTAAGGATTTTAATTCATTTTTTATTATCTTAGAATAAGGAGGATAAAATGGTCAAGCCAAAACTTCTGGATCAAGTACGGGCGGCTGTACGGGTGAGGCACCCTCGACTCTGTGCCAAACAAGCAGCTTTTAGTCCTTTGAGGGAAATGGTTTTTCGCAGTTTCATCCGGAAACAGTGCAACAAAGAAAAGAATCCAGTATATCTTGTGTATCCTGTCTAAAAATGAGAGAATACTCTGAGCTCTAATAATACAGGATCAACTCAAAGTTGGAACCAAATGACTCTTCTAACAGGGCTTTCAGGCTTCGCGATTACCAGCGTGAATGTCTGACTGCCATCAGGGACCGGTACTTAGCCGGGGTGCGGCGACAGCTCACGTGCCTTCCTACCGGGTCTGGAAAGACCGTTATCTTTGCCGAATTTCCCAATTACTTTCGGATGAAGAAACAGATGTTAGTGCTCGCCCACCGTGCCGAGCTGCTTGATCAGGCCTGCGATAAGCTGAGGCGAGCAAATCCTGATCTGCGTGTTGAGATTGAACAGGCTGGGCGGGTCGCTGATCCTGACAGTCATGTGGTGGTGGCGAGTGTACCCACTTTGGGTCGAAAGGATTCGAGCCGTCTTCCCCGTCTTGACCCGAATCGCTTTTTCCTGATCGTGGTGGATGAGGCGCACCACGCCACTGCAAAGACCTACCGCAGAATACTCAAATATTTCGGAGTGTTTGATCCGGATACACCCAAGCTAATTGTGGGCTTTACTGCGACCCCCAAGCGTGGCGATGGGGAAGGGCTCGATGAGGTTTTCGAGGAGATCGTTTTTTCGCGCACACTTCCTGAAATGATTGGTGCGGGTTATCTTTCACCGGTGGCTGGATTTCGGGTGGAGACCGATGTTGATCTCTCCCGGGTCAAGACCCGTATGGGTGACTTTGTAGTTTCACACCTGTCACAGGCCGTGAATATCGAGCAGCGCAACCGCCTTGTGGTCGATGTATTCCACTCTCGTCTCAAAGAAAGGCAGACCCTCTGCTTTTGTGTGGATGTGGCACACGCACACTCCCTTGCCAAGGCGTTTAATGCAGGGGGCATCACCGCGGGCGCTGTAACCGGTGATATGGACCATTCAGAGCGGACTAAAATCCTGACCGACTTTCGCAGGGGCAGGATTCGCGTCCTTGCAAACTGCATGGTACTCACCGAGGGCTATGACGAGCCCTCTGTGGAGGGGATTATCCTGGCGCGCCCTACCAAATCCACACTCCTCTATACACAGATGATCGGCAGGGGGACCAGGCTCCACCCAGGGAAAGAGAACGTAACGGTCATTGACATAGTGGATGCGACCCGCGAACACAGCCTCACTACACTGCCGGGTCTTTTCGGCCTTTCTGGAGAGTTTGACCTTGAGGGGCATACTGCGGATGAAGTGCAGAGGGCCTTGGGCTGGGCAGAAAGGTACCGGCCCTGGGTTCCGGTCAGTGAGGCGAGATCTCTCTCTGATCTGCGGTATCGCTGCAAGCGGATCAATCTACTTGACCTGGAGACCCCTTCGGAAGTATCAGGATTCTCCCGGTTTGCCTGGGTAGGCACCGGCAAGGGGATTTATCGTTTAGGCCTGGCAGGGGGCAGGGCAATCCTGATTGCGCCGACGATTTTGGGAGAATGCGAGGCTGTGCTGAGCGATCGGGGGCGGGAAACTCCCCTGTTGCGCAGGAGAGACCTCAAGGCGGCCGTTATGGGTGCTGAAAAACATGTCAGGACAAATCTGCCCGGGTCTGTTGGACTGGTCATGAGGAATACGCGCTGGCGACGCCAGCCTGCCACACAAAAGCAGACAAGCGTACTCCGGAGCAAGAAGCTTGATGTGCCAGAGGGACTGACCAAGGGGCAGGCCAGTCATTTGATCGGAATGCTGTCATAGATTTAAGTGCCTAAAGTTTGAAGTGCCTAAAGTTAAGGAACTTCGTGACTATTTATAAGGGATGGTTTTCACACTTATGGTACTACTACCTGAGGTAGTGGTTTAGGCCCATTAATCAAAAATATCTGCTTGCCTTTCCCTTTTCTCCAAGCCTTCCACGCAGGACCAAAATGGTTTGGTTTCTGTCCTCAATATTCAGGGCCTGCTCCAAACCCCCTGCATCGATATTCATATTGATCGCTTCCTTGGTCAAACGGAGGCCCATCGGATTTTTGCTGTTCATTGTGCGGGCAAGCTCCAGCGCTGTCTCCATTAGCTGATCGCGTTCCACCAGCCGGCTGGCAAGACCTAAAGACATTGCTTCCTCGGCCGACATGAAATTGCCTGTGAGCATGAATTCGTTTGCTCTTCCCGCTCCAATAAGACGGGGCAGAAAATAGCTG
>JAFDAP010000408.1 GCA_019313765.1 Deltaproteobacteria bacterium
GCAGGCGATGCTCAGGCCGAGATTGCTCATCACGGTGCTGACCACCAGATCGTTTTGCAGCTTTCCTTGTTCTTTGAGCATCCTGGCACAAATTATCATGATTTGATCTCCGGTTATGGTCCGTCCTTTTTCGTCCACGGCGATCAGACGGTCACCGTCGCCGTCAAAGGCCAGCCCAAGAGCAGCGCCTGTCTCTAACACGCGTTTTTCCAGGTCCTGTGTGTACTGGGAACCGCACTTGTCGTTGATATTGAGACCGTTGGGATTATTATGAATGACCTCGAGGTCGGCCCCTAACTCCGTGAATGCGGCGGGGGCTACCCTATAGGTTGCTCCGTTGGCCGTGTCAAGGACTATCTTCATTCCTTCCATTGACAAATCCCGCGGGAATGTATTTTTCAAAAAGACTATGTACCGACCGGGTGCATCCTCCATTCGGTACGAGCGGCCCATCTCATTAGGGGAAGGAACCATCTCAGGTAGTTTACCGCCAAGCATGAGTTCTTCGATGACCTCCTCCTGTTCGTCCGACAATTTGAACCCATCGCCGGAGAAGATCTTGATGCCGTTGTCCTGATAAGGGTTGTGCGAGGCCGAAATCACGATGCCGGCATCGGCGCGCATGCTCTGCGAGATAAAGGCAATACCTGGAGTGGGCAAAACACGGACCAGATAAGAGACACCCCCCATTGAACTTATGCCTGCCTCAAGCGAGCTTTCCAGCATGTACCCGGAAATGCGGGTGTCTTTGCCTATGACTACCCTGGTCCGGTGTTCCTCTTTTTTAAAAAATTTGGCCACAGCCTGCCCAACGGAAAAGGCGATTGCAGCGTCCATGGGATGTCGGTTGGCTTCTCCCCTGATTCCGTCGGTTCCGAATAGCTTGCCCATAGGTTCTCCTCCTTAACGTCTCTGAAATTGTACAACTTTTTGACAATAAAGGAATTTTTTGAGGCCTAAATTTCTGCCTCACACATGGAATAATGGAATGCTGGAATAATGGAATGTTGGTTTTAATAAGGAAGTTTCCAATTTTTGAATAATTTTTACTTCAATATCTAAAGGAATTTTCCAAATAGCCCAGTATACCATTGTCCCAAAGCCCATTCTTCCATCATTCCACTATTCCGACATTCCAATTAGGGCGAAGCCCCTAAGTTCGATAAAAGTTCCGAATTTTTTATAATTGCTACCAGACATTTTGTCAAGTAATCAGCTTTCCGATCAGCAATTCAAATTTCTGAGGCAATCTTTGATGGTCTCGTAAAAAGTCTCCAAGGCCGTCACTCCCGCCCGTCCCCCGCAATGCTATGGAGGGTGGACGAAGGCGGGAGTCCAGAACTAGTTGATTTTCCTGGATTCCCGCCGTAGTTTATCCCGCACTTGATGTGGGGCGGGAATGACGAAAACGGGTCCTTTCTGACTTTTTACGAGTTTGTCAATCTTTGCCCTTTTAAATTCCCTTGACCCAAACTGGACTTCCTGCCAATATTATTGAGGGCCGTACGGTTCATGACTATCGCAACACACCTCAGAAATTGACACAAGGGTAAACGCATGGATCAAGCATGAAAAGAGAAAGACAAAAACTCATAACAATAGGCGGGGGAAGCGGGCAGTTTTCCCTCCTCTCCGGCCTGAGAGACTTGAAGGAGATTGATATCTCCGCCATAGTCTCGATGGCGGACAGCGGTGGAAGCACCGGCAGGTTGCGCGATGAACTTGGGATTTTGCCGCCTGGTGACGTGCTGAAATGCATTCTCGCCCTTTCGCCGCATCGCGATATTGCCCGTAAAATCTTTTTGAAAAGGTTTATGAAAGACAGGCGTTTAAAGGGACATAATGCAGGCAACATGCTTCTTTCAATGCTTTCGCAATATACGGGCAGCTTTCCCTCGGGCATACAGGCCCTTGCCGAAATACTTGATGTCCGGAGCACTATTCTTCCTGTTACTACTGACAGGGTAACCCTTGTAGCCGAATTGACCGACGGGAGACGCATCTATGGACAAACAGCGATTGACATACCGCAAGGCACCAACAGGGAGAAAATCCTGAACGTATTCTTGGTCCCGCACTACGGTGATTCCATTTCTGTTTATCCCCCGGTCATTGAAGCAATCGAAAGTGCGCACCATATCATTATAGGCCCGGGAGACCTGTTTACGAGCATTATTCCGAACATCATTGTACCGGGCGTCAAAGAGGCGCTTCAAAGGACGAGCGCTGCCCTATCGTATGTTGTCAATATCATGACCAAATTCGGCGAAACCCATCAATTTAAGGCACAAGATTTCGCAAAAACTGTTGAGGAATCCATTCAGCGACGTTTTGACGGGATCATATATAATACAAGAAAACCGGACGAAAAACTCCTGGAGCAATATGCAAAACAAAAAGCGGAATTTGTCACAATTGATGAGAGTGATGAGTGGTGGGGAAATCGCACTATGCATGGGGCCGATATATTAGACGTATCAGGCGGTATTTTACGGCATAACTCGAAGAACCTGGCATCGCTGATACAGAGCATCCTGTTCCGGGATAAGTAAAAATACCGGCCCAAAGGACCAGGCTTTGATTATCCCCAGAGGGGATTTGCTTTGTTGGAATTTCATCGACTTATTGAAATTACAAATAACAAATTACAAATAACAAACAAATTACAATGACCAAAATTCAAAATAACAAACAAGAAAAAGATGAACGCCGAAGGCGTACCCTAATTCACCGTTGGAAGTTCCATGTTCGATGTTGGACGTTCGTTTTTTAATCCGGTTTTGGTCATTGAATATTGGAATTTGAGATTTATTTGTAATTTGGTGCTTGGGATTTGTATT
>JAFDAP010000409.1 GCA_019313765.1 Deltaproteobacteria bacterium
ATAGGATTCCAACAACTCCATTGAATCGGGGGAAAAACTTAGTTCCCGCCCCTCTGATCGGACATATTCCATCAAGAAATGATCTACTAAAAAACAGATATCCGTCTGACGTTCTCTCAAAGGAGGAAGGTTAATGGTTATAGTATTTAACCGATAAAATAGATCTTCGCGGAAACGGCCTTCAGTAATCAAACCTGTCAGATCCCTATTGGTGGCTGAAATAAGACGGACATCCACCTGGATATTCCCGGACCCTCCGATCCTCTTGAACTGCCCCTCCTGCAAGACCCGAAGGATCTTTGATTGTGTTTGAGGGGAGGAGTCTCCTATTTCATCCATAAATATGCTCCCCTCGTGGGCCTGGTCAAAAAGCCCCATTTTCCCTTCCCGCCGGGCCCCGGTAAAAGCGCCCCTTTCATACCCGAACAGTTCGCTTTCAATAAGGTTATCCGGTATGGCCGCACAATTGATATCCACGAAGGGCATTTTCTTGCGGCGGCTGGCTAAATGAATTGCCCGCGCCAGGACCTCCTTGCCGGTCCCGCTCTCCCCAAAAATCAATACAGGCAAATCCGTCATGGCGGCCTTCTGGGCATTGATGAGCGCCATCTTAAATGCTGAGTCCTCACCCTTCAACGCGCTGAACTCGGGGGCCAGCTTCTCTGAAAGGATCTTTTGTTCATTGATATAGGAGTTTACCAGTTCATCGGCCATGGTAAATTCCCGCGTCGTTCGATGACCTTCGATCTTTACCAGGACAAGATTCAGGTCCTGTGTCTTCCCCCTCCTGTCTAAAGAGTAGACAAAGACTTCGAACTTCTTACCAATAGGCGGGACTAAGACACGTTCCGAGGTAAAAACTTCACCTGATTGAAAAAATTTAAGATTCAGGTTCTGCAACTCCTGACAGGGCATTTTTTTAGAGGGGTCGTACAACGGATTGTACAGCCTTTGAAAAGCGCTGTTGGCATATGCCACTACGCCGTTTCTGTCCATAACAGCCACGGCGTCTGAAAGCATGTCCGTTAGTTGATAGGGGAGTTTTGGGATGTCCATTACACAAGCTCCACAACTCATCAATAAAACCATATTGTTTAAGAAGTATACAAATAAAATCTGTAAAAATCAATCTAAAACATTGACAATAAGTGCTACCTGTCCGATTCGCTTATCCCTATTTCAGGGACTGCCATGGTGGAAGAATACAGTATAAACGGCATGTTACATGCTTACACCCTAATCTCAAGCGCTCATATAAGTATGGAGGAGAAAAACATTTTTTGTGAGTCATGTCACAAGAAAAAAATGACGGCATAACGATTGCAGTATAATTACTTACAAAAATGCACTGAGAATTCTGAAGTTAAATACATTATGTAACCCTGCGAGAAACAACAAAGTGGAATCAAAGAAAAAAATCGTTTCCTTAGTCAAATATAAGCCCGATTCCGGATCGCTTCGAAATGCATTGGATCTGTGTGGTGGTCTTAATGGGTTGAAAATCAACGACCGGGTCCTGATCAAGCCAAACCTTGTGATCAGCGGACCTCCCTCACAGAAACCCACAGGCATGGTCACATCTGCGACACTTATGGAAGAGTTGATCCTCATCCTAAAGGAAAACGGAGTAAGCGACATATCCATTGGAGATGGCTCAATCCAGGTAAAGGAGTTAGGCACCAGTACGGTCACGGCCATGGACTGGTCAGGCATGAGCCGGTTAGCGGCAAGATATGACGTTAAAACCATTGACTTTAATCGAGGCCCTTTCAAGGAATTTAAGGTCGATGGGATTAAGATCAGGGTGACGAGAGCGCCTTTAGAGACGGACTTTCTCATCAATTTTCCGGTCCTTAAGACCCATGCCCAGACCAAGGTTACCTTGGGCATAAAAAATTTGAAAGGCTGCCTCAGCCCCGGGAGCAAAAAGACCTTTCATAAACAGGACCTGGAAAAATTCATTGCGTTTTTAGGGCAGCAGATCAAGGTGGATTTGACCATCATCGACGGCCTCTATGGCCTTCAAAAGGGTCCCATGGGCAAAGATATCCATCCCATGGACCTCATCATTTCGGGCAGGGACATGGTCTCTGTGGATATGGTGGGATCAGCCGTAATCGGCATAGACCCTTATGAGGTCAACTACCTCCGCTATATTGCCAACAGACAGGGCCAGTCCCTGGATCTATCCCGGCTTGATGTCAGGGGCGAACGGATTGAAGATGTGGCCAAAAAACTTATATGGGAATACCCCTGGTGCGAAGAACTACTCGAAAAATACAGGATCCGGGGGATTGCATGTGAGGATCCCGGGAATCATTTCTGTTCAGGGTGCACGGTCACTGCATTCGCCGGCCTGAACCGGTTTTTCAGGGAAAATCAGGACCGTCGTTTCAAAGGTGTGGAAATCTGTATGGGGCGTAACGAGGCCCATGAAGGCTCAGAAAAGGTCTTTTTAATAGGAAAATGCTCAGTGAACGCTAATCCCGAGGTGGATGGGGCAATCGCAATAAAGGGCTGTCCTGCGTCTACTAAGGAAGTTTATGAGGAACTCAGTAACCATCTAACTTGAAAACTTGGAGCGATCCGGCAACGCGGTTGCCTCGATCCATATTCTGGAGCGAGCCGACCGTGTCGGCGGTAATTTGGAGCGAGCCGACCGTGTCGGCGGTATCTGACGGTTATCCGGCAACTCGGTTGCCTTAATCCAAAATATGGTGGAGGAAAATATTAAATGACATCTACAAAAGAACGATGGGGCAAGGTAAGAAATGTGGGCCGCTATATCAATGAAGGAAAATGGGATGATTATTGGCAAACCAGCATCAGTCATGCC
>JAFDAP010000410.1 GCA_019313765.1 Deltaproteobacteria bacterium
TTGTCAACTTGATTTTCCCAATCGCACGACCTTGAGGCTCTCGACAGGTAACCCATTCCGTCAATTCCTCTCCGAGGCGTAGGATCGTGCATCTACGAGCCGGAGGCCCAAAACACATTATTCCAGTGTTCCATCATTCCAACATTCCAATTGGGGCGAAGCCCCTAAGTTCTGTCCAATCATCAATATTCAATATTCAATTTTCAATGTAATACCGCTTTCATACTGGCTGCGCTGGCCTGAACGACCGATTCGGAGATATCTATGGGACCGGTCGCGCCCCCGCACAGGTATATCCCGTCCACCTTTGTTTCAAGGGGGGCCGTTAACGGGTTTTTCTCTTTGAAATATCCAAACCTGTCCAGTTCGATCTTTAATGCCTTGGCCAGCCTTTCGTTCCTGTCGCCTGGTACGAGTCCCGTGGAAAGTACGAGGATCTCTACCTCTTCTTCCATTATTTTTCCGCTGTCCAGATCCTCATACCTGATAGTCAGATTCTTTGATTCTGGATCTTCAAAAACATCATATGGCCTTGCCCTCACATACCTGACGCCGTTTTCTACGGCCTTCTGGTAAAAACCCCAGAAGCCCTTTCCGTATGCCTTCAGGTCATTATAAAAAATGGATGTTTCCACGGACGAGTCGTGTTCCTTGGTGATAATGGTCTGCTTTGCCGCGACCATGCAGCATACCTTTGAGCAGTAGGGTACCCCGTGATCCAGGCCGCGGCCGGCGCATTGAATCCATGCAATTTTATGGGCATGCTTCTGGTCGGACGGCCTGATAATCTGCCCTGCGGTGGGCCCTCCCGCATTCATTAATCTCTCGAACTGGACATATGTGATGACATTGTCAAACACGTCATACCCGTGCAGGCCGGCGGGCGGTTTGGCATCCGTTATGCCCGCAGCAACAATAATGCTCTTCACATTGAGCTTCAGGTTCTTATTGGCCTGCCAGAGGCGCACCGCGTCCTTGCCCTCTTCGATACACGCCTTGACACATAGGGCGATAGGACATTCCCGGCACTGGCTGCAATCCACAACGCATCCCCCCACGCAGGCCCCCTGCTCACGCATGTTGCCATACCGGCAATCAGGATCGATTACCGCGATATTGGGCACGGCCTGGGGAAACGGCATGTAAACGAGTTTTCTCATGCCGCTGATCTTGCCGTCCATCTCATCAAGGATGCTCACCGGGCACGCCTCTATGCATGCGCCGCAACCGGTGCACTTCTCCGGGTCAATGAATCTGGCCTTCTGCACGAGCCTGACATTGAAACCACCTTCTGTTTTCTTGACCTTCCGTACCTCGGTATTGGTGAGGATCTCGATATTCGGATGGTTGTCCACTTCGTACATCTGGGGCGCTTCTATGCATATGGAACAGTCGTTTGTGGGGAAAGTCTTGTCCAGCCTTGCCATCATGCCACCAATGCTTGCCGTATCATCCAGCAGATAGACCTTTGCTCCATATTTGGCAGCGTTCAGGGCCGCATTGATTCCGGCAATCCCCGCACCAATAATCAGTATTGAGTCATTCATAAATAAAATTACTCCGTAATTTTATTGCATTTATAAAACTTGGTCCTCAGGGACCGTCGAAGATCCCGCTACGCGGGGGTCAGAATTAGATGGCTCTGCCTTTGAGCTTTGTGTCTAAAAATACAAAATCCAAGCACCAAATTACAAATAAATCTCAAATTCCAATATCCAATGACCAAAACCTTACACGACAAGACATTGTTTGGATTTTAGAATTTTAGTTATTGGGATTTGTTTGATATTTGTGATTTGATATTTAGGATTTCAATAAGTCAATGAAATTCCAACAGTGCACATCCCCTCTGGGGGCAACCAAAGCCGGGCCCTCTGTACCCGGATATTTTATATAGCGCGGCTTGGCCGCTTAGAAATAAATTGAGTGTAACCTTTTTTCGTAGCGCAGAGCTTTAGCTCTGCCGTTTTGATGCAGGGCTAAAGCTCTGCCATTTTGATGCAGGGCTAAAGCTCTGCCATTTTGATGCAGGGCTAAAGCTCTGCCATTTTGATGCAGAGCTAAAGCCCTGCGCTACGCTATGAGAAAGCATGCACGCAAAAAGGTTATACTCAAATAAATTACTACCACTAAAACGGTTAGATTTGTACGAGAGATACTTTTATGTGCCGGCACGAGGATGGTTTCTCAGCAACAACGGCTTTCGGCGGGCAAGCCGCTCCCACAGAATGTTGCACTTCAGGGCTGCTGGTCTACCTTCATAGCTGAATAGTAACGAGACTTTATGATTTTATATCTCCGTAATGATGATGGCCTTTGACTTGCAGAGCGCCACACAGGTTCCACAGCCCAGACAGTTCTGGGGTCGCGTGGGGAATGCCTTGTGTGACATGTCGAAAACGTCCACCGGGCACATCTTTACACACTCCTCGCACCCGTCGCATTTGTCCGGATCAAGATATACAAGATAGATTTCAAAGGTCTTGTATCGTTTTCCCATCATTATTATTGATAGCTTTTAATGGTTTGCATTTACAGGCTGATGCCCTTATTGGGGCGCAGTCCCGCGGTGCGCAGGACGCCCCTACAGGCTCATTTTTTTTAATGGCATGTACTGGGCCAGGCTTTTTACTGCGGCTATTTCTTAAGCTCTTCCCACTTATAATCTATAATCTCGGTCAGAACGCCATTCAGTTTTTTGGGATGAATGAATGCAAACTCGCAATCACGAAAAGGCCTGGCGATTTCGCCCTTTGAATCCGGTATGAAGGGATAGTCCTTTGCCTTCAGTTCATCAACGGCCTCCCGG
>JAFDAP010000411.1 GCA_019313765.1 Deltaproteobacteria bacterium
TGGATGAGGAGAACTAAATAATTCTTTAAGAAGCCGCGTATTGATGTTCATGTCGTCAGGCCTAATAGCCTCTCTTAAGGATCACAACTGCCTCTTGCATATTCATGGAACAATTCAATATTCTTACGGTTAAATTTAATATTTTTGTAAGATTGAAACCTTTCGATTTCTTTTCTAAGAGAATCAAGGAGATCTATAAATCTATTAAATAATTCAGCTTTTTCAGGCGAATGAGATGGTAATGAAGCTAACCCTGGAATATCCAAAAAATTTAGCACCGTCTTTCTTAAATGTTCGTCGGATACAATATGTTTATCTTTCACTATATTATATTTCTCAATGTATTTTTTAATTTCATTACTATTTGTGCTGACATCATCAAGTACATCATCCCAGCATGTTGACCCCCTCAATAATTTCACCGTAAATGCAACAAATAAGGCAAATCCATCATTTCCCCCTAAGATATAGCGCAATTTGCTCTTTTTAAGCTTCCTCCTTGTTTTAGGCTTCATTTTCCCCATTTTAGGCTTTTTAGGCTTCATTAATCTTCCTTCCTCGATTATTGTTAATATTTTGGTAAGTTATGTTAATTGTTCATTGGGCTGCCTATTAATAGAGGTTCTGGAAAAGTTTGTCAAGATTCTAAATTGAAAAAACTTACTATATTTCCACACCTTTTCCGATTTCTTCCGATTTCAGACAGGGAGAATGTGTATTCCGATGAATTCGACCACTTGTTCCGAGGGATTCCGGCCACTCGTTCCGAAGATAACCGGCCACCTGTTCCGAACCATTCCGGCCATTTAGTCGGAGCGAAGCGACGCTGGTATTTTGTTATTTCTCAGAATCTGTTTTGTTAGCCAAGGATGAATGTAATTTTCTCATTGACTCTCCTTTCAAGTTAATCCTGTGAGCACTGTGGATAAGGCGATCCAGGATGGCGTCAGCTATTGTGGGATCGCGGATATTGTCATGCCAGTTTTCTATGGGCAGCTGAGTGGCCACTATAGTTGAGGACAGTCCGTGTCTGTCCTCAAAACTTCCAAAAGGTCTCGACGTTCTGGAGATGTCATGGGAGCGAGACCGAGGTCATCGAGGATAGCAGAGACATGGGTGTCAGGCCTACACGGGCTGTTGCCCAAACCCAATTTCGATAGCAAAACCCTTCTTGCCAAAAGTTGGGCTATAATGAATTCAAGAAGTTAGGGTTGGTAATATAGTGATGATTCGACAAGAATTCCTCGAATATCGATTTGGGCAACAGCCCGTACACAGTTGACAGATACTTGTGCCATAAATTTAGTGGGCAAAAACTAAAAGACATCGGATTGCTCTTTGGAGTTGGCGTATATAGGGTTCCTCAGACAAGCCGCCGAGTTGTGTTGCAAATCACAGACGATAAAGAACTGAAAGTAATTAAAAGGGGACAGGCATACTTGACAAGCCCGCGGTATTAGAAGTAGGTGCAGGAGATGAAAATCACCTAACTTCAGGGGGGGCCAAAATGCCAAGAATTGCAAGGCTGATTGTGAAAGAGGAAGAGGTGGGTCGTGGCCCTCTGCCTGATTCAGAAACAGGTAACCAAAATCGTGAATTACCCCACTTTTTGGCTATTCTCTATACCGATTTACCGTTAACTTTACCTACTTGCTTTGCTTTTTACCTTGACTTTCGGCCTTTATCAAGGTACATATTTGCCCCATGGAACGTGAACTTGACAATTATCTTGCTGAATGGGCAAAGAAAAGGAACCGTAAACCTTTGCTGCTCCGGGGTGCGCGCCAGACCGGGAAGTCCCATGCAGTTGAAAAACTTGGGAGCGCTTTCGGGAACTATATCTGCATCAATTTTGAGAAAACGCCCTCTTCAGGTGACCTGTTCGTCCAGGATCTAGACCCCAAGAGGATCACGCGCGAAATCGAGGCCATTCATGAACAGGAAATCAGGCCGGGGCAGACCCTGCTCTTTCTTGATGAGGTACAAGACTGCCCGCGCGCCGTTACAGCCCTGAGGTACTTTTACGAAGAAATGCCCGAACTGCATGTGGCAGCGGCCGGATCTCTCCTGGAGTTTGAATTGGAGAAGATTTCGGTTCCGGTGGGCAGGGTGGAGTTTGTCTATGTGCGGCCGTTTACATTTAATGAGTTTCTAAAGGCCTTGGGCAAGGACATCCTTGCAAAACAGATTGTCAGCTACGGCCCGCAAAACGTTCCCGGCGATCCGGTTCACAGCAAGATCCTGTCCCTCCTGAGAGGCTATCTTTTCATCGGGGGGATGCCGGGGGTCCTGAAGAGGTTTACTGAGGACAATTCCTATCTGACTGCAGCGGATGAGCAGGAAAACATCCTTGCAACCTATCGTGTAGATTTCAACAAGTATTGTGGAAGGGCAGGCACCGAACAGATCAGCAAGGTGTTTGAAACCGTTCCTCGGATTATCGGAAGGAAGGTTACCTATTCCAAGATTGACCCTGATTCCAAGGCCCAGCAGACTAAGAGGGCCATTAACCTCCTGGAGCAGGCCCATATTGTCAGAAGGGTAAGATCCACATCCGGGGCTGGTGTGCCCCTTGCAGCCGGGGCATCTGAAAAGCGGTACAAGCTGGTGTTCCTTGACGTGGGTCTCATGCAGCGCCTCATGGGGACGAGATATCGAGACTGGGTGGAGAACAGGGATCTGTTCTCAGGCCACACAGGAGCGGTTGCAGAGCAGTTTGTTGGACAGGAACTGGCAGCTCTCGATGGCATCAACAGGGATCCCGGACTCTACTACTGGGACCGGGCAGCGCGAGGCTCAACCGCCGA
>JAFDAP010000412.1 GCA_019313765.1 Deltaproteobacteria bacterium
GAGGACCAGGTTTTCAATGGAAAATAAATATCTTTGCATCCACGGGCATTTCTATCAACCGCCCAGGGAGAATCCCTGGTTGGAAAAAATAGAGTACCAGGCATCGGCCTCCCCCTACCACGATTGGAACGAGCGTATCACTCGCGAGTGTTATGGCCCCAATACCAGGGCCAGGGTGCACGGTGGGGATGGGCGTATCCTGAAACTGATCAACAATTATGAGTACATGAGCTTTGATTTCGGGCCGACCCTGCTCTCGTGGTTAGAAAAGGCCCACCCCTGGGTCTACGGCCAGATCATTACCGCGGACCGGTTGAGCCGGGATCGTTTTCAGGGACACGGCAATGCCCTGGCCCAGGTGTACAATCACATCATCATGCCCTTAGCCACCCGCAGGGATAAGCTGACCCAGATCCGCTGGGGTCTGGCCGATTTCAAACACCGCTTTGGACGTCAGGCCGAGGGAATGTGGCTGGCAGAGACCGCGGTGGATACCGAGACCCTGGATCTGATGGCCGGAGAAGGCATAAAATTCACCGTCCTTTCCCCGACCCAGGCCCAATCGGTTCGGCCCTTAGCAGGCCCGGCCAGGGGCAAGCCATGGCAGGATGTAACAGGAGGCCGGATTAACCCGACCCGGCCTTACAGGGTAAAATTGGGCAACAGAGGCAGACGTTTCATTGACGTCTTTTTTTATGACGGGCCGGTTTCAAGGGCCGTTGCCTATGAAAAACTCTTAACATCAGGCAAAGATTTCCTTGCACGCATCGAACAGGCATTTGGATCGCATAATGATGGGCCGCAACTGGTCAACCTGGCCACGGACGGGGAGTCCTATGGGCACCATTTCAAGTTTGGCGATCTTGCCCTGTCGTGGTTTTTCAATCACATAGAACAGATCGGACGAATTAAGCTCACCAACTACGGCCTATTTCTTGATAGTTTTCCCCCGAAAGACGAGGTCAGGATTATTGAAAACAGTTCCTGGAGCTGCGCCCATGGTGTGGGAAGGTGGCGGTCCGACTGCGGGTGCAGCGTCGGCCGGAAACCAGGATGGAACCAGACATGGCGGGGTCCCTTGAGGGAGGGCCTTGGCTGGCTGGCCAATGAACTGGCAGGCATCTTTGAGAAGTTGGGCAGGGAAATATTCAAGGATCCCTGGAAGGCCAGAGATGAATATATTACTGCTTTTCTAAGTCCTTTAGCAGGCAAGCGGGAGATTTTCCTCAAGCATCATGCCGTGCGGTCCCTTGATACATTTGAACAAATCGAGGCATTTCAACTCCTGGAATCCCAGCGCATGGCGCTTTACATGTTTACCAGTTGCGGCTGGTTCTTTGATGATATTTCCGGCCTTGAGCCTGTCCAGATACTCAAATATGCTGCCCGGGCAATGGAATTAGTGGCGCCATGGGATGGTAAGGACCTGGAAACCGGCCTTATTAAATTCCTGGCAGGGGCCGTCAGCAATGACCCTGATTACCGGGATGGCAAATATGTATATGAAACCCGTGTAAGGCCGTCCCGCATAGGCCCCTCACGTGCCACGGCCAACCATGCCTTTGCCGGCATGGCCGAGGGGATTCCCAGGGAGAAGGGCCTGTTTTCCGAGATGGTCCGGCCGAAGGTTGAACGTAGTTTGGCAGGAAAGGGCGTACAGGCCATATTAGGGGAAGTACGGGTAATGGAGAAAGGAACAGGCCGGGAGCATACACGTATATATCTGGCATTGCGCGGGAAAAGCGGAAAACTGAGCTGCCTGGTGGGGGAAAGGGCCAACAAAATCCTGCCTGCCCTGACAATGGATAACCTTGATAAAGCAGAGGAGACTTTCAGCCTGCATTTGACCGGGGTCAAAAAATACGGACTAAAGGACCTTATCCCGGACACGCGCAAATCCCTTATGGAAGGCATAGCAGTGAATGTTGCCTGCAACGCCAGGGATTATGTCCTAAAATATAACGACTTTGTTGAAGACTTTTTGTCTTTACCGGTGAATGCGAAGGAATCGGTCCTCGAAATCCCGAAGAACATCCTGTCCATCCTGTTAACTGATGGACTGGAACGGCTTTTTGCCTCAGATCAGGACAAACGAACCATAGACCTGACAGGGCTGTATGACCTGGCTGCTCATGCCAAATCCCTGAAAATGACCCTGAATGAGCAGAGGATCAGGCACATGGCACAGGATTATCTCAGTCGCCGTATGAACCGCCTGGCGCATGACCCCGACCGGGCCTCGATGGAAAACGTGATAAGCTTTTTAAATCTGTGCGATGAACTGAATCTGGAACCGGACCTCTGGAAGTGCCAGAACATGTTTTATGAACTGTACTGCAACCCTGAATTTACAGGTACCCTTGCCCCGGAGATGTCTTCCGCTTTTCATGAATTGGGGAGACGGTTGGGGTTTGTGATCGGAGAGGAAACACCAATATCATGAACCTGATTATGGTCATCCACTGTCACCAGCCGGTGGGCAATTTTGACTACGTGTTTGATATGGCACATGAGAAGTGCTACCGGCCCTTGCTGGATCTTCTTGATGTCCATCCTCATGTTAAAATGGGACTCCATTTTTCCGGTCCTCTGTTGGAGTGGTTTGAAATTCACCGGCCCAGGACACTGGAACTTATGGCCGGCCTGGTCGCGAGAGGCCAGGTAGAGCCCCTGTCCGGCGGGTTTTATGAGCCCCTGCTCGCCTCTATTCCTGTCCGGGACGCTAAGGGACAGGTCCTTATGATGAACGAGTACTTAGAGAGGCGCTTCGATTTCAAGCCTACCGGGTTCTGGCTGACCGAGCGGGTAGAGAGGCGCTTCGATTTCAAGCCTACCGGGTTCTGGCTGACCGAGCGGGTGTGGGACCCGGCACTTCCGCTGACGCTTTCCGGTACGGGAATGGACTACACCGTGGTTGACGACACCCATTTCTATTATGCAGGTCTCAAGCCTGGCGAAATCTACGGTCGTTATGTAACCGAAAAAGAGGGCCATACCCTGAGCATCCTGGCCACACCCATGATCATGCGTTACCTTATACCGTTTAAACCGGTGGAAGAAGTCTTAGATCATCTCAGGGGACTTAGTGAGGCCGGCCACAATGTGGCCCTTTATGGTGATGACGGTGAAAAGTTCGGGCTCTGGCCCGGAACATATGAATGGGTCATTGAGAAGGGATGGCTGGAAAGATTCTTCTCTGCT